>CALJUI010000486.1 GCA_937975735.1 uncultured Rubrivivax sp. | reverse complement strand
CGACGTCGCCTTCGGCGGCGGCTGCTTCCTGAACCGGGTGCTGACGACGCGGCTGGACATGGCCTTGCGCGCGGCCGGGCTGACCGTGCATGCGCCGCGTGCGGCGGCCTGCGGCGACGCCGGCCTGGCGCTCGGGCAGGCCTGGGTGGCGGCCTGCGCGCAGGCCGCGGGCGGTTCGACCGACGACGCCGAGGCCGACGCCACGGCCGACGAACCGGTGGAGGTGCGCTGACATGTGCCTGGCCCTGCCCGCCCGCGTGATCGAGCTGCTGGCCGACCAGCGCGCCGTGGTCGAGCTCGGTGGCGTGCGCCAGACGGTCTCGGTGGAGCTGACGCCGGAGGCCGGCGTCGGCGGCTACGTGATCGTGCACGTCGGCCATGCCATCGGCGTGCTCGACCCCGACGAGGCCGAGCAGACGCTGGCGCTGTTCGCCGAGATGAGCCTGTCCGGCGCGCCATGAAGTACGTCGACGAGTTCCGCGACAAGGCGCTGGCGCGCCGGGTCAGCGAGCGGCTGCACGCCGAGGTCGAGCCCGGCCGGAGCTACCGGTTCATGGAGTTCTGCGGCGGCCACACGCACGCGATCGCGCGCTACGGCGTGGTGGACCTGCTGCCGCCGTCGGTGCGGATGGTGCACGGCCCGGGATGCCCCGTGTGCGTGCTGCCGATCGGCCGCATCGACCAGGCGATCCGGCTCGCGCTCGACCGCGGCGTCACCCTGTGCACGTACGCCGACGTGATGCGCGTGCCGGCGTCGGACGGCCTGTCGCTGCTGCGGGCCAAGTCGCTCGGCGCCGACGTGCGCATGGTCACGTCCGCCGCCGACGCGCTGGCGCTGGCACGCCGCGAGCCCGAGCGCGAGGTGGTCTTCCTGGCGATCGGCTTCGAGACGACGACGCCGCCGACGGCCCTGGTCGTGCGCCGCGCGGCGCAGGAGGGCCTGCGCCACTTCAGCGTGCTGTGCAACCACGTGCTGACGCCGGCCGCGATCGCGCACATCCTCACCGGCCCCGGCGCCGACGGCCCCGATCCGGTGCCGATCGACGGCTTCGTGGGGCCTGCGCACGTGAGCATCGTCATCGGCACGCGGGCCTACGAGGCCTTCGCGCGCGATCACCGCAAGCCGGTCGTGATCGCCGGCTTCGAGCCGCTGGACGTCATGCAGGCCGTGGCCATGCTGGTGCGGCAGGTCAACGCCGGCCGCGCCGAGGTCGAGAACGAGTTCACCCGCGCCGTGGGCCCGGACGGCAACCTGGCCGCTCAGGCCGTGATCGACGAGGTCTTCGAGCCGCGCGCGTGGTTCGAGTGGCGCGGCCTGGGCCCGGTGCCGCACAGCGCGCTGCGGCTGCGCGAGCGATTCGCCGCCTTCGACGCCGAGCGCCGCTTCGGCCTGGCCGACCGCACGGTGCCCGACCACAAGCAGTGCGAGTGCGGCGCCATCCTGCGCGGCTTCAAGCGGCCGACCGACTGCAAGCTCTTCGCCACCGTCTGCACGCCCGACCACCCGATGGGCTCGTGCATGGTCTCCAGCGAAGGCGCCTGCGCCGCGCACTTCTCCTACGGCCGCTTCCGCGACATCCCCGTCACGGCCGCGCCGGCCGCATGACCACGCGCGCCCCCTACCTGCGCCCGCTGGACCTCAAGCGCGGGCGCATCGACCTGAACCACGGCGGCGGCGGCCGCGCCGCGACGCAGCTGGTCGACGAGCTGTTCCGGCGCGCCTTCGACAATCCGCTGCTGGGCGAAGGCGACGACGCGGCGCGGCTCGATCCGCCCGCCGGCCATCGGCTCGTGATCGCCACCGACGGCCACGTGATCTCGCCGCTGTTCTTCCCCGGCGGCGACATCGGTCGGCTGGCGGTGCACGGCACGGTCAACGATGTCGCGATGCTCGGCGCGACGCCGCGGTGGCTGAGCGCCGGCTTCGTGCTCGAGGAAGGCTTCGCGCTGGCCGACCTGGCGCGCATCGTCGAGTCGATGGCCGCCGCCGCGCGCGACGCCGGCGTGGCCATCGTCACCGGCGACACCAAGGTCGTCGAGCGCGGCAAGGGCGACGGCGTCTTCATCACCACCACCGGCGTCGGCCACCTGCCGCCGGCACGCCGCATCGGCGGCGCGATGGCGCGGCCGGGCGACGCGGTGCTGGTCTCGGGCACGCTCGCCGACCACGGCGTCGCGATCCTCGCGCAGCGCGAGGCGCTGGCCTTCGACACGCCGGTCGTGTCCGACTGCGCGGCGCTGCACGGCCTGGTCGCGCAGCTGCTGTCGAGCCTGCCCGAAGGCGCGGTGCACACCTTGCGGGACCCGACGCGCGGCGGCCTGGCGAGCAGCCTGCACGAGATCGCCCGCCAGGCCGGCGTCGGCCTGCGGCTCGACGAGGCGGCGATCCCGATCAAGCCGCAGGTGCGCGCGGCCTGCGAATTGCTCGGCCTCGATCCGCTGTACATCGCCAACGAGGGCAAGTGCATCGTGGTCTGCACGCCCGCGCACGCGGACGCCGCGCTGGCCGCATTGCGCGCGCATCCGCTCGGGCGCGACGCGGCGCGCATCGGCGAGGTCACCGACGACCCGCACCGCTTCATCGAGATGGGCACCGAGCTGGGCGGCCGGCGCATCGTCGACTGGCTCAGCGGCGACCCGCTGCCGCGGATCTGCTGAGCGCCGCTCAGAGCATCCGCACCAGCCGCTCGAGGATCAGCACCGCGAAGAAGCCGAGCGCGGCCAGCACCGTCCACTTGACGATGACCAGCCCGCGCTGGCGCCACAGCACCTGGCCGGTGCCGATGTACATCGCGAAGCACAGCACGCCGGACAGCAGCAGCAGCCCGAAGACGAGGCGGAACAGCAGCATCACCAGGCGGGCGCGAGCTCGGCCAGGCCTTGCGGCGCGGCACGCTCGTCGTCGAAGGTGACCACCTCGTAGGCCGAGTCGTCGGCCAGCAGCTTGCGCAGCAGCTGATTGTTCAGCGCATGACCGCTCTTGTAGGCGGTATAGCTGGCCAGCAGCGGCTTGCCGGCGATGTGCAGGTCGCCGATCGCGTCGAGGATCTTGTGCTTGACGAACTCGTCGCCGTAGCGCAGGCCCTCGCTGTTGAGCACGCGCACGTCGTCGATGACGATGACGTTGTCCAGGCTGCCGCCGCGGCCGAGCCCGCGCGCTCGCATCAGCTCGACGTCCTTCGTGAAGCCGAAGGTGCGGGCGCGCGCGATCTCGCGCTTGTACTGGCCCGAACCCATGTCGAACTCGACGCGCTGTCCGGTGGCGTCGACCGCCGGGTGGCCGAACTCGATCTCGAAGCTGAGCTTGTAGCCGTGGAAGGGTTCGAGCCGGGCCCACTTCAGCGACGCGCCTTCGCCGTCGCGCACCTCGACCGGCTTGGTCACGCGCAGGAAGCGCTTCGGCGCGTCCTGCAGTTCGATGCCGGCGCTCTGCAGCAGGAACACGAAGCTGGCCGCCGAACCGTCGAGGATCGGCACCTCCTCGCCGCTGATGTCGATCACCAGGTTGTCGATGCCCAGCCCGGCGCAGGCCGACATCAGGTGCTCGATGGTCTGCACCTTCGGTGCGCCGGGGTCGCCGCCAGGGCTGATCGTCGAGGCCATGCGCGTGTCGGAGACGGCCATCGGGTCGACCGGGATGTCCACCGGAGTCGGCAGGTCGGTCCGACGGAACACGATGCCGCTGTCCGGGGGCGCGGGGCGCAGCGTCAGCTCGACCTTGTGGCCGCTGTGCACGCCGACGCCCACCGCCCGGGTGATCGACTTCAGGGTGCGCTGTCGCAACATGGCCTGCATTGTCCGGCATGAAGCGCCGGGCCGCAGCGGCCAGGGCCTTGCGCCGATCGCCGGCCCGACCCTGGTATGGGCCGCGCATCGCCGCCGCGCCCTAGCATCGATGGCGATGAACTTCACCCAGACGAGCCCTTCGCCGCTGCGAACCGGACGGCGACCCGAGCCGGCCCTTGCCGGCCTCGGTCTGCTGGCGGTGGCGGCGGCGTTCGCCGCCTGGCTGATGGCGCCCGGCGCCGCGAGCCTGGTCGTTGCCGCCGGCGCGGGTGCCGGGGCGGTCGGCCTGGCGTGGGTCTGGCGGGCCCGGCGCGACGTGCAAGCCCATCACTCCCAGCTCGTCGACCATCGGCGGCAGATCGGCCGGCTCGAGGAGCGACTGCGCGCCGCGGACGAACGCGACGAGCAGGCGCGCGCGCTGCAGGACGCCGTGGCGCAGACGCAGTTCGCCGCCTACCTCCAGGCCGGCACGCTGGCGCGCGCGGCCAGGCAGGGCGGCGAACTGGCCTCGATGACCTGGGCCGAGCCGCTGGCGGCGCTGGAACGGCTGAACCGCTGCGCGCTGGCCGAGGCGCGCTTGCTGCGCTTCGAGCTCGGCCCGCCCGAGGCCTGCCGCGGCACGCTGGCCGAGCGGCTGCAGCCGGCGATCGACGCCCTCGTCAGCCGCAGCCCGGAGCTGATCGTGCACAGCCGGCTGCAGCTCGACGATGCGCTCGCGCCGGCGATCCGCGGCCAGCTCGCCCGCCTGGCGCTGGCCGCGCTGCACAGCGCGCAGTCGCACGGCGGCGCGAGCGAACTGACGATCGAGTGGACGGCCCCCGCGGACGCGCCGGCGCGCCTGCACATCGTCGACGACGGCGAGGGCTTCGATCCGGCGCGGGCCGGCAGCGACCTGCGTCGCATGCGCGAGCAGGCGCTGTCGATCGGCGCCGAACTGAGGATCGACAGCGCGCCGGGCCGCGGGACCGATATCCTGCTGGTCCTTCCTGCCTGAGAACCCGTGATGAGCGCTCCCCGCATCCGCGTCTTCGTCGTCGACGACCACCCGATGATCCGCGCCGGGCTGGGCGCGATGGTGCGCGCCGAGCGCGACTTCGAGTTCGTCGGCGAGGCCGAACACGGCCGCGACGCGGTCCAGCTGGCCCCGGGAACAATGCCCGACGTGGTGCTGATGGACCTCGTGATGCCCCATCTCGACGGTGTCGGCGCGATCACCGCGCTGCGCCCGCTGCTGCCGAAGGCCCGCTTCGTGGTGCTGACGAGCCTGGTCGAGCCCGGCGCGGTGCGCCGGGCCATGGACGCCGGCGCCTGCGGCTACCTGATGAAGAACGCGTCGGCGCAGGAACTGGTGACGGTGATCCGCGCCGCCCACGCCGGGCAGCGCGTGCTGTCGCCCGAGGCCACCGACGCGCTGATCGACGACGCGCGCACGCCGGTCGTCGGCAAGGACCTGACCCAGCGCGAGCGCGAGCTGCTGGCGCTGATGGCGCGCGGCCTGAACAACCAGGACATCGCGGCCGAGCTCGGCATCGCGTTGCCGACGGTGAAGTTCCACATCACCAACATCCTGGCCAAGCTGGGAGCCGACAACCGGACCGAGGCGGTCCTGACGGCGCTCAAGCACCGGCTCGTGCCGCCGGCCTGAGCCCGCGGCTCCCCCGCATTCGTGGCCCGACCCAGGTATGGGTGCGGGCCCGACCGCCGGCCGGTGCGGCCGCGCGCACCGACTCCTAGCATGAAGGCCATGACAGCGACGACATGCCGATCGTCGCGGCAGGCAAGGAGACCCCGGTGAATGTCCATGACGCCCAGATCCTGATTCCGGCGGCGATCGCGCTGGCCCTGGTCGGCGCGCTGGCGCTGCTGAGCTGGTTCCGTCGCGAGCGCCGCATCGCCGCGCTCGAAGCCGCGTCGCGCCAACGCGATGCCGAGTCGCGCGCCATCGCGCGGCGTCGCCAGCGCGAGCGCGACTCGGCGCTCGAGGATTGGCTGGCCCAGGACAGCAGCCCCCCGAGCACGCTGTCCGGCGCCGCCGACGAGCCGCCGCGCACCCTGCCACCGCTGCGCCAACCCGCGGCGCGCGGCCGGCATCTGCACTGAACCCGCCCGATCCCGTCCACCACCCGAACCACAGAGGAGCCCCCATGGCCGGTTACTACGAACTCCGCACGCTGAACAACGGCGAATTCATGTTCAACCTGAAGGCAGGCAACCACCAGGTGATCCTGACCAGCCAGCGCTACAAGTCGCGCCAGTCGGCGCTCGACGGCATCGAGTCGGTGCGCAAGCACGGCGTCGAGGCGGCTCGCTTCGTGCGCAAGGTCGCCGAGGACGGCTCGCCCTACTTCGTACTCGTCGCGGTCAACGGCCAGACGATCGGCCGCAGCGAGATGTATTCGACCGCCGGAGCGATGGAGAACGGCATCAACTCGGTGATGCGCAACGCGACCTCGCCGCTGTCCAGCACCGAAACGGCCTGAGCCGTCGGCGGGGTGTGCCAGGCTGGCACACCTCCGCGCGACCTCAGGTGGCGCAACCGGCGTCGACCGCCGCCTGCGCCTTCACCGCCACCGGCTCGGGCACGCGGTAGCCGTAGCGCACCGCGGTGACCTCGGCCAGGATGCTGACGGCGATCTCCGGCGGCGTGCGCGCGCCGTTCTTCAGCCCGACCGGCCCGTGCAGCCGGTCGAGCTGCGCCGCGCTCATGTCGAAGTGCTCGATCAGCCGCTGGCGGCGCTTGGCCTGGTTCACCCGTGACCCGATCGCGCCGACGTAGAAGGCCTCGGACTTCAGCGCCTCCATCAACGCCAGGTCGTCGAGCTTGGGGTCGTGCGTCAGCGCGATGATCGCGGTGTGGCCGTCGGGCTTGCAGGCCGCGACGGCATCGTCGGGCATGTCGCGCAGCAGCATCGCGCCTTCGATCTCGAAGCCGGTCGCGTACTCCTCGCGCGGGTCGATCACGATCACCTGGTAGCCGAGCGCCCCGGCCATCTGCGCCAGGTACTGCGACATCTGGCCGGCGCCGATCAACACCAGGCGCCAGCTCGGGCCGTGGTGGGTGGTCAGCGTCTCGTCGGTCAGCCGGAGTTCGTCGGTCGCATCGGCGCGCTCCAGCGTCACGACGCCGGTGTCCAGTGCCAGCACGCGGCGCACGCGTTCGCCCGCTTGCAGCCGGCGCAGCAGTTCGTCGAGCTTCGTGTGCGGCAGCACCGGCTCGAGCACCAGCTCGATCAAGCCGCCGCAGGGCAGGCCGAAGCGGTGCGCCGCGTCGGCCTCGACCCCGTAGCGGATGACCTGCGGCACGCCGGCGGCGAGCACGCCTTCGCGCGCCTTGTCGATCAGGTCGTCCTCGATGCAGCCGCCCGACACCGAGCCGGCGATCAAGCCGTCGTCGCGCACCGCCACCGCCGAGCCCGGCGGGCGTGGTGCCGAGCCCCAGGTGCGGGTGATCGTGCCCAGCACCACGCGGTGCCCTTCGGCCACCCACTGGGTCAGCTGTCGCAGCACGTTCAGATCGACGTTGTCCATGGAAGGCAAAGTTAGCGCTCGCCCGCCGCGCGCGCGAGACCAGGGGAACCCCTAGTCCATACTCGCACGAAATCGCGAACCGAAGACCTATGCAGTGCTGTTCATAAGGGTTTGCGCCTCGGTGCCGCGGACAAATCGAGTGCCTACGATGGTCCGAGCTTTCCCCGAACAAGGCGGCGTTGGAGCGCGCCGCACACACAGGAGACCACGCCCATGGGCACGAAGATCACGCTGACGGTCAATGGCCGATCGGTCAGCCGCGAGGTCGACCCGCAGCTGCTGCTGTCCGACTTCATCCGCGAGACGCTGCGTCTGACCGGCACCCACGTCGGCTGCGACACCGCGCAATGCGGCGCCTGCACCGTGCACTTGAACGGCCGCGCCGTGAAGAGCTGCAACCTGCTCGCCGCGCAGGCCGACGGCGCCGAGTTGACGACCATCGAAGGCCTGGCCGGCGCCGACGGCACGATGCACCCGATGCAGGCCGCCTTCAAGGCCTGCCACGGCCTGCAATGCGGCTTCTGCACCCCGGGCATGGTGATGAGCGCGGTCGACCTCGTGAAGCACCACGACTGCAGCAGCGAAGCCAAGGTCCGCGAGGGCCTGGAAGGCAACATGTGCCGCTGCACCGGCTACCAGAACATCGTGCGCGCCGTCCAGCAGGGCGCGGCGGCGATGAAGTGATCGGAGGAACCCCATGAACGCACGTCAAGGATTCATCGGCCAGCGCGTCGAGCGCGTCGAGGACGGCCGCTTCCTCACCGGCCGCGGCCAGTACACCGACGACATCGTGCTGCCGCAGCAGA
>CALJUI010000485.1 GCA_937975735.1 uncultured Rubrivivax sp. | reverse complement strand
ACCCGGGTCACCGGCGCAGGCGGCGGCTCGGGGCTGGGCTCGGGGGCCGGCGCGTGCGCGGGGACCAGCACGAGGCGCAGGTCGGGCGCGAGCGCCCGCCGCTCCTGCCAGGGAAAGCTCAAGCCCGGCAAGCCCAGGCCCTGACCGCCGAGGCTCAGGCTGAGGAGCAGCGCGTGCACCAGCACCGACAGCAGCACCGCGATGCGCAGGCGCTGCGACTCCGACGCCCAGTGCGACAACGACGTCAAGCGGGCTCCGTGATCCGGGCGAGGGCGCCCCGGCCGGACCGGTGCGACGCGGAAGCAATGGGTGGCCGCATGGCCCCGATTGTCCCCCGTCGTCTCCGGCGGCGGTCCTCGCGGCCCCCTCAGTTCCGGCGGGTTCGACCGTCGGCGCGGCGCCGGCTCGACGCCGGGATCGTCTCCGCGACGACCCGGCGCACCAGCGCGAGGAACCGCGTCGACACCGGATCGTCGGCGCCGGCCCGGTAGGCCACGGTGATCGGCGCCTCGATCCCGGCGTCCTTGCGCAGCGGCCGATAGACCACCGACCCTGCATGCGCACCGCTCATCGACGCGGGGACGATCGAGATGCCTGCGCCGGCGGCGACCAGGTTCACGTTGGACATCATGCGCGGCACCTCGGCGACCACGCGAACCGGGATCCCGCGCTGGCTCAGCCGCGCCAGCAGGTTCGCGTACATGCCGGGCGCGCCCGGTCGGCGAACGAGGATCAGCGCCTCGTCGCGCATCGCCTCCAGCGGCACCGGCTGCCCGGCGCCGTAGCGCTCGGCCAGCGGGTGGTCGAGCGGCAGCACGAGCATCATCGGCTCGACGAACAGGGTCTCGAACACCAGCGCGCCGGGGCGGGCCACCGGCAAGCGGAGGAAGGCGACGTCGATCCGGTGAGCGCTCAGGCCCTCGATCAGTTCGGCGGCGTTGCTCTCGCTCATCTGCAGGTCGACCTCCGGCGACTCGCGGCGGCAGGCCCGCAGCACGGCCGGCGTGAACGCGTGCGCCGCGGCCGAGCTGGTGAAGCCCACCGCCAGCAGCCCGCGCTGGCCGGCCGCCATGCGCTGCATGCGCTGGGCCAGCAGGTCGGCGCTGTCGACCAGGCGCCGCGCCTCGAGCCGCAGCGCGCGACCGGCGTCGGTCAGCGTCACGCCCCTCGGGTGCCGCTCGAACAGCGCGAGCCCCAGCTGCGCCTCGAGCGCATGGATCTGCTGGCTCAACGGCGGCTGCTGCATGCCGAGCTGCGCCGCGGCGCGCGTGATGTGGCCGGTCTCGGCCACGGCGAGGAAGTAGCGCAGGCGTCGGATTTCCATATCCAGTTCATATGACGATAGCCGGTGATCGGTATTTGACCCGATCTCGAAGCCCTTCTATCTTCGGCGCCGACGCGCATTTGGGCCCTGTATGCCTCGTCGCGCATCTTCACCGATCCCCGCTGTCCCCCATCGCCGGAGCCCGCCATGTCCTTGCCAACGATCCTTCGCCGCCGACCGTTCCTGCTCGCCCTGGGCCTGTTGCTGTCGGGTCCAGCCTTCGCCGCGCCGGAGGTCGTGGTCAAGGCCCCGCAGGTCGAGGCGCCGACCCACGTGCTCTTCGTCGGCAACAGCTACCTGTACTACGGCAACAGCGTGCACAACCACGTGCGCCGTCTGGTCGAGGCCGCCAACCCCGGCTTCGAGGCCAAGGCCAAGTACAAGTCGGCGACGATCGGCGGCGCGTCGCTCGACCACCATGCGATCGAGCACCTGACGACGCCCGGCAAGATCGGCGTCAAGGAGCCGTTCCAGCTCGTCATCCTGCAGGGCGGCAGCGCCGAGCCGCTGGCGCCGGCCCGCGCGGCCAAGTTCCGCGAGACCGCGGCCGCCTTCGACAAGGTCATCAAGTCGCAGGGTGGCAAGACCGCGCTGTACCTGACGCAGTCCTACGTCGCCCCGCACAAGCAGGCCAAGCCGGAGAACGCCCGCCTGACCGAGGAGCTGTACGTGTCGGTCGGCAACCAGATCGGCGCGCTGGTGATCCCGGTCGGCCCGGCCTTCGACGAAGCCTACAAGCGCCGGCCGACGATGAACCTGCACGAGGAGTACGACGGCACCCATCCGAACAAGGCCGGTACCTACCTGGCCGCGTGCGTCGTCTTCGCCAGCGTCTACGGCCAGTCGCCGGTGGGCAACAGCTACGACTACTACGGCCGCATCGACAAGGACACCCTGGCCTTCCTGCAGCAGGTGGCCGACGACACGGTGAGGAAGTTCTACGGCCGCTGATCGGACCCGGCCCGCGCGCGCAGGAAATCCGCCAGCAGCGCCGCGCTGGCCGACAGCAGCGGCTGCGGCCGCGAGACGATGACGAACTGGCGCCGCGCCCAGGGGTCGGCCAGCGGCACCAGGCTCAGCCGGCCGGCGCCGGCGTGCGGCGCCGCCGCCTCGCGCGGCACGATCGCCAGGCCCAGACCGGCGGCGACGATGCGGCAGGCCGCGTCCATGCTCGACACCTGGATGCGGTCGTCCGGCAGCCGCCCCACCAGCGCCGCCTGGCGCCGCAGCATCGCGTCCATCAGCCCGCCGGCGGCGACGCCGATCGAGACCTCGCCCAGCGTGTCCTCGAAGCTCAGGCGGGGCCGCCGGGACAACCGATGGCTCGGCGCCATCGCGACGCAGAGGTGGTCGCCGCGGTAGGGCACGGCCTGCAGGCCGCTCAGGTCGCCGCGGTCCCACAGCACGCCGAGGTCGGCGGCGCCGTCGCGCACCGCGCGCACGATGTCCGGGCTGACCCGCTCGTCGAGCACCACCCGCACGCCGGGCATCGCGGCCAGAAAGGCGGCGATGTCGTCGGGCAGTTGCTCGGCCAGCACCGAGGTGCTGGCCAGCACGCGCACGCTGCCGCGCACGCCGGCGTGGAACTGGCCCATCTCGGCGCGCAGCCGATCCAGCGCAGCGAGCACCTCGCGCGCCTGCCGCAGCAGCGCCTCGCCGGCGGGGGTGGGCTCGACACCGCGGCGGCGGCGCACCAGCAACGCCTGCCCGACCTGACCCTCCAGCGCCGCGATGCGCTTGCTCAGCGCCGAGGCCACCAGCGCCTCGCGCTCGGCGGCGCGCGCCAGGCTACCCTCCTCGCAGACGGCGACGAACAGACGAAGCGTGACGGGGTCGGGGTGATGGCTCATGTGACGTTCCGGATTGGAACGCGACACCTGAGGAATCGCCATTCGTGCAATCACCGTGGAAGGTCTAGAGTCCGGACATGATCAGCGCCCCCGTCTCAGATGCCGTCACCGTCCGCGAAGTCGGGCTGCGCGACGGCCTGCAGAGCATTCAGCGCACGCTGCCGACCGAACACAAGCTGGCCTGGCTGCGGGCCGCCCATGCAGCGGGAATGCGCGAGATCGAGGTCGGCTCCTTCGTGCCGGCACGGTTGATGCCACAGCTGGCCGACACGGCGCAGGTCGTGGCCGCGGCGAAAGAGCTGCCGGGCCTGGTGGCCTCGGTGCTGGTGCCGAACCTGAAGGGGGCACTGGCCGCCATCGAATGCGGGGCCGACGCGATGCTGCTGCCGATCTCGGCCAGCCACGCGCACAGCCTGGCCAATCTGCGCAAGACGCCGGACGAGGCGGTGGCCGAGGTGGCCCGTGCCCGCGAGGCGCGCGACGCCGCCGGGTCCGCCTGCCGCATCGAGGTCGGGCTGTCGACCGCCTTCGGCTGCACGATCCAGGGCCCCGTCGACGAGGACGAGGTGATGCGCATCCTGCAGGCCGTGCTCGACGCCGGCGCCGAGGAGGTCGGGCTGGCCGACACCGTCGGCTACGCCGACCCGCTGCAGGTCACGCGTCTGTTCGAGCGCGGGCGCGCGATCGCCGGCGAGCGCCTGGCCTGTGGCCACTTCCACGACACGCGCGGCCTCGGCCTGGCCAACGTGTTCGCCGCCTGGCAGGTCGGCATCCGCAAGTTCGACGCCTGCCTCGGCGGCATCGGCGGCTGCCCGCACGCCCCCGGCGCGAGCGGCAACGTCGCGACCGAGGACGTCGCCTACCTGTTCGCCAGCATGGGCGTACCCACGGGACTCGACTTCGACGGGCTGATCGCGCTGCGCGGCCGGGTCGCGCAGTGGCTGGACGGCGAGCCGCTGCACGGCACGATCGCGCGCGCCGGGCTGCCGAAGACGATGGTCGCGGCATGACGGCGAAGGACATCCCGCAGCCTCTGAAGGGCCTGCGCGTCGTCGAGTTCACCCACATGGTGATGGGCCCGACCTGCGGCATGGTGCTGGCCGACCTCGGCGCCGAGGTCATCAAGGTCGAGCCGGTCGAGGGGGACCGCACGCGCCACCTGCTGGGCGCCGGCGCCGGGTTCTTCCCGCTGTTCAACCGCAACAAGCTGAGCATCGGCATCGACCTGAAGCAGCCGGCCGGTGCCGAGGCGGCGCGCAAGCTGGCCTTGAGCGCCGACGTCGTGTCGGAGAACTTCAAGCCCGGGGCGCTGGCCAAGTTCGGCCTCGACTACGCCTCGCTGGCCAGGGACAACGAGCGCCTGATCTACATCAGCCACAAAGGCTTCCTGCCCGGCCCCTACGAGCACCGCACCGCGCTCGACGAGGTCGTGCAGATGATGGGCGGCCTCGCGTACATGACCGGCCGCCCCGGCGACCCGCTGCGCGCCGGCTCGAGCGTCAACGACATCATGGGCGGCATGTTCGGCGCCATCGGCGCGCTCGGCGCGCTGATCCAGCGCGGCATCACCGGCAAGGGCATGGAAGTGCAGAGCGCGCTGTACGAGAACAACGTCTTCCTCGTCGGCCAGCACATGCTGCAGTACGCGATCACCGGTCAGGCCCCGGCGCCGATGCCCGAGCGCATCTCGGCCTGGGGCATCTACGACGTGTTCACGGTGAAGGACGGCGAGCAGATCTTCCTCGCCGCGGTCAGCGACGCGCAGTGGCTGACCTTCTGCGACGTGCTCGACCTCCCCGACCTGAAGGCCGATCCGCAGCTGGCCACCAACAACCTGCGCGTGCAGGCACGCGCGACGCTGATGCCGGTGCTGCGCGAGCGCGTGGCCGCACGAAGCGCGACCGAACTCGCCGCGATCTTCGAACGCGCCGGCCTGCCGTTCGCGCCGATCCGCAAGCCCGAGGACCTGCTCGACGATCCGCACCTGCAGGCCACCGGCGGGCTGGCCGACATCTCGCTGACCGACGGCGACAAGGCCGGCGAGACGGTCAAGACCACGCTGTTCCCGTTCACGCTGGACGGCCAGCGGCTGCCCGTCAGGCTGAACCCGCCGCGCTTCGGCGAGCACACCCGTGCGCTGCTCGCCGGCGTCGGCTACGACGAGGCGGCGATCGACATGCTGATCGAGCGGCGCGCCGTCGCCTGAACGAATCCCCATCCGAACCACGACAAGGAGACACCGATGAGCACCACGCCTTTCACCCGCCGCACCCTCGTCACCGCCCTGGCCGCGATCGGCTTCGCCGGCTCGGCCAGCGCCGCCGACTTCACGATGCGCATCAGCCACCAGTTCCCGCCGACGCACCATTCGGCGGTCAACATGGAACAGTTCAAGAAGGACGTCGCCGAGCTGACCAAGGGCCGCGTCGAGGTGCAGACCTTCGGCGCCGCGCAGCTCTTCAA
>CALJUI010000484.1 GCA_937975735.1 uncultured Rubrivivax sp. | reverse complement strand
GCCCGCGCCGGACCGCCAGGCGCTCACGCTGGTCAGCGGCGCCGACGCGCTGCCGCGGCAGCACCTGGCGCTGGGCGAGTTCCGCGCCCAGCAGGTCGTGCATTCGCCCGACGGCCGCTGGGCGGTGGCCTTCACCAAGCTGCGCGGGGCCCCACAGTTCGCGGCGATGTCGATCGACCTCGAGCGCTGCGAGGCGCAGCGCACGATCGAGCTTGCCGGCGCCGGCGAGGACGCACGCTTCGAAGGCGACGAAGCCGTGCTGCGCAGCGCCGCCGGCGAGCAGCGCATCGGCCTGCGCGACGGGAGGGTGCGATGACCCCGGCGCTCCGGCGCGCGATCGCGTTCGCGCTGCTCGTCGTCGGCGCCGCCGGGCTGGCCCGGTCGCAGCAGAGCGTCTATCAGCTGACGCCGCCCGGCGGCTGGACGCGCAGCGTCGAGGACGGCGTCGACACGCTGGTGCCGAGCGCCGAACCGGCTGGCACGGTGCAGGCGCTGCTGCTGCCGCCCAAGCCGCTGGCCGCCGACTTCGACGCGCAGTTCGCCGCCGAACGCGCGGCGCTCGAGGCGCACTGGGGGCTGCTGCGACCGCAGGCGGTGCCGCTGCAGGCCGGCCGCACCGAAGCCGGTGCCTACGCCGCGCACTTCGCCAGCTACGCCAGCCAGGGCGGGCCGCGCTACATGTCCTTCCTGGCGCACGGCCGTCAGGGCCGCTTCGTGATGGTGGTCTTCGTCGCCAGCAGCGACGAGGCCTTCAACCGGCTCGCGCCGCAGGCCACCCAGATGTGGTGGGGCCTGCAGGTGGCCCCGTGAGCGTTAGCATGGACGCACCCCATCCGCCGACGGCCTGCCGCTCGATGCACCTGACGCTGTCCGCCAGTGCCTTTGCCCAAGCCGACGGCGGTGCCCGCCTCCCGCTCGCGCCGCGCGACGCGGCGCTGCTGGCCTGGCTGGCGCTCGAGGGGCCGACGCCGCGGGCGCGGCTGGCCACGCTGCTGTGGCCCGACAGCGATGCCGACGCCGCGCGCAACGCGCTGCGCCAGCGCCTGTTCCAGCTGCGCAAGCAGATCGGCGTCGAGCTCGTCGCCGGCAGCACCACGCTGGCGCTGGCCGACGGCGTCACGCACGACCTCGAGCAGGCCGACCAGGTGCTCGGCGACGGCCCGGCAGTGGCCGCCGGCGAGTTCGCCGACTGGCTGGCGCAGCAGCGCCGGCGGCGCCAGACGCGGCTGCGGCAGTCGCTGACCGAGCTCGCGCAGATGGCCGAGGCCGCCGGCGACTGGCCCGACGCGCTCGCCCACGCGCAGGAGTTGCTGGCGCTGGAGCCGCTTTCGGAGGAGGCCCACCGCCGGCTGATCCGGCTGCACTACCTGGCCGGCGACCGCGCCGCCGCGCTGCTCGCCTTCGACCGCTGCGAGCAGGTGCTGAAGGACGAGATCGGCGCCCGGCCCTCGGCGGAGACGCTGGCCCTGCTGGCCACCCTCGAGGCCGGCACGGTGGCCGCACCGCGCTGGCGCAGGGCTTCGCGGTCGGCCAGTTCGTCGCGGTGATCGGCGAGGCGGGCCTGGGCAAGACCCGGCTGCTGCAGACCTTCATCGATGCCCACCCCGGCGTCGTGCGCGCCGCCGGCCGGCCCGGCGACGCCGGCGTGCCTTTCGCGACGCTGGCGCGGCTGCTGCGTGCGGTGCTCGCGCTGGCCGACACCGCGTCCGAGGCGCTCGTGCTGCCGTCGCGCGGCGAGATCGCGCGTGTGCTGCCGGAGTTCGATGCCGGAGGCGCGCGCCCGGCGGGCGAAGGCCAGCGCCTGCAACTGCAGCGCGCGCTGCGCCAGCTGCTGGCCGCGCAGCCGAAGCTCACGGGGCTGATCGTCGACGACCTGCACTTCGCCGACGAAGCCAGCCTGGAGATGCTCGGCGCGCTGATCGACCCGGGCGATGCGCAGGCCGAGGACGTGCCGGCGCTGCGCTGGGCGCTGGCCTACCGCCCGGCCGAAGCCGGCTCGCCGGTGCAGGCGCTGCACGACGGCCTGGTCGAGCAGACGCGGCTCGCCCCGCTCGTGCTGGCGCCGCTGGACGAGGCCGCGCTGGCCGCGCTGGTCGACTCGCTCGGCCTGCCCGGCGTCGACGGCAAGGCCCTGGCGCCGGGGCTGCGCCGGCGCACCGGCGGCAACCCGCTGTTCGTGCTGGAGACACTGAAGCAGGCCTGGGTCGAGCGCACGTTGGCCCAGCTGGCCGACACGAAGCACCTGCCCCGGCCGGTGTCGGTCGGGCGGCTGATCGAGCGGCGGGTGGCCCAGCTCTCGCCCGGCGCGCTGGCACTGGCGCGGGTGGCCAGCATCGCCGGCGTGGACTTCGGCATCGCGCTGGCCGAGCACGTGCTCGGCGTCGGCGCAATGCAGTTCGCCGATGCGCTGAACGAACTCGAGGCGGCGCAGGTGCTGCGCGGCACGCAGTTCGCGCACGATCTGGTGCACGACGCGGTGCACGGCAGCGTGCCGCAGGCGATCGCCCGGCACACCCACGGCCAGGTGGCGATGTGGCTGGAGCAGCATGGCGGCGAGCCGGCGCGTATCGCCGCTCACTGGGAAGCGGCCGGCACCGGCGCACGGGCGCTGCCTTGGCTCGACCAGGCGGCACAGGCTGCCCGCCGCGCCTTCCGCGCCAAGGACTACATCGCGTTCCTGGAGCGCAAGAGCGCGATCGAAGCCAACGAGGGCCAGCGTGAGGCGGCCTTCGCGACGATGATGCGCGCGGCCGAGGAGTACACGAATGTGCACTCCGAAATCGATACTGCACTGGCGTACTGCGACCGGCTCGACGCGCTCGCCGCGACACCCGCGCAGCGCCTGGACGCGAAACTGCAGCGGGCCAACCTGCTGCGCCAGCACGTGGACTGCGACGCCTCGCTGCGGCTGGCGCAGTCGTTGATGCCCGAACTGGTCCGGCTGGGCGACCCGGCGCTGCTGGCGCGCTGCCAGATCGAGATCGGCAGCAGCCTGATGACCGGGCACCGTCCGCGCGAAGCGCTCCCCTACCTCGAGGCCTGTTCGGCCTGGGTCGAGGCGAACGGCGACGATGCGCTGAAGAGCGAGTTGCACGGCACGCTGGGTGTCGGCTACGACAACGTCGGTCAACTCGACGACGCGCTGCCGCACCACCGGCTGGGCTTCGAGTGCGCGCACCGCAGCGGCAACGTCAGCAATGCGGCCGTGGCCTGCGGCAACCACGCCTGCAATCGCATCGATGCCGGCGACATCGTCGAGGCCGAGCGGCTGCTTCAGCAGGGGCAGCAGATCATCGCGATGTACGACGACTTCGGCGGCGGTTCGGGAACCCTGCAGCTGCTGCGCGCGCTGTGCCTGAGCGCGCTGGGCCGCTACGGGCCGGCGCTGGCACAGGCCGAGGCCGGCCTGCAGTCGGTGCGCCAGTACCAGGAGGGCCATGTCCCGAACGCGAAGCTGCGCACCGCGCAATGCTGGTGGCACCTGGGCCAGTGGGCGCGCGTGCGCCAGTTGCTCGATGCCGTGGCCGTGGAGGACACGCTGAATGTGTCGGCGCGCGTTGCCCACGCGCGGCTGACCTGGGCCTGGGCGCGCGCCGGCCTGGGCGACGGCGCCGCGGTCGAGCGTGCACACGCCGCGCTGGCCACGGTGCTGGCGTCGATCGACCCCGGCGAGCGGCCCGACCTGGAACTGCCGCTGCGCATCGACCTGGCGCAGACGCTGGAGCCGGTTGCGGGGCTGGCCGAGCTGGACGCCGTGCGGGCGGCGGCCGAGCGCATCGGACACCTTGGCACGGTGCTGGCGACGCGTGTGCGCGCCGCCGAGGCGGCGTTGGCCGTCGATGCGGGGCGGGCGAAACGCGAGGCGCTCGAGGCCCTCGCGTTGGCCGAGGCGCGGCAGACCACCGCGCTGCTGCCGGCGGAGCTGTGGCTGCACGCCGCGCGCGCGCTGCAGGCGGCCGGCGACGAGGCCGGTGCAGCGGCGGTGCTGAAGCGCGGGGCCCAATGGCTCGACGAGACCGCCACGCTTCATGTGCCCGAGCCCTTCCGGGACGGGTTCCTGGAACGCAACCCGGTCAATCGGGCACTGAGGGGGTTGGTGGCGCGGGTTCGGGCCTGACGTTCGACCTGGCCCTCGCCGCTCAGCGCCGCTCGGCCTGATACGCCTCGCTGCGCGCCTGCTCGAGGCGGTAGCCGCTGACGCCCATCGGCGAGTCGCTGCGGTCGATCCGCAGCGTGCCGGTGACCCACACCGTGTCCATCGTGCGCAGCGGCATCGGCTTGGCCAGCGAGACCAGCACGATCTGGTTGGCCGGCGGCGGCGGGCTGTGGATGCAGGCACCGAAATAGGGCACCAGCAGGAACTCCTTGAGCTGCTCGCCGGCGCGCTCCAGCGGCACCACGTAGCCGGGCAGGCGCAGCCGCTGGCCGGCCAGCTCGGCCACCGTCGGCGCGGCATCCCAGAGCCGGCGCAGCTCGAGCATCATCTTCGCCTCGGCCGGGCTGCCTTCGGCGATGCGGCCGGGCGACTGGTCCGGCATCAGCGCCCGCAGGTCCTTCAGCGGGTCCCAGTCCTTGGGCACCAAGGCGTCCCAGTTGATCGTGCGCGCCGCCTGCGCGGCGGCCGGCAGCCAGGCTGCCGCCAGCGCGGCGGCCATCCAGTGGCGGCGGGAGATCGGGGTCATCGGCATCGTGGACAGTCCTCAGGCGCGCGGCATCAGACCTTCGGCCAGGCTCAACCGGTAGGCGCGCCAGCCCGGCAGCACGCTGGCCAGCGTGCCGGCGGCCAGCACCGCGCCCAACCATTGCCATTGGACCATGGTGGGCCATCCCGAGCTCAGCGTGAGGCCGAAGTGCGCCTGCACTGCGTCGGCCCCCAGCGCGACGGCGGCGCTGGCGATCAGCGCGCCGAGTGCGGCGCCGGCGGCCGTCACCAGCAGGCCCTCGGTGACCAGCAGCGCGAACACCGTGCGCGGCCCGGCGCCGACCGCGCGCAGCACCGCCAGCTCGCGCCGCCGCTGCTCGAGCCCGGTGACCACCACGGCCACCAGCCCGGCGAGGCTGACCAGCGCGACCAGCGCCGCCATCGCCAGCAGCGCGCGCTCGCCCAGGCCGACCGCCTGCCACAGCTCGTCGAGCGCGACGCCGGGCAGCACCGCCATCAGCGGCTCTTCCGAGAACTCGGCGATCCGGCGCTGGACCGAGAACACCGCCGCGCGCGACTTCAGCCCGACCAGCGCCGCCGTCACCTGGCGCGGCGTCAGGTCGTGCTCGTGCACGCGGTCGGCCGGCACCGCCATCCCCGGCAGCGGCGCGCCGGCGATCCAGTCGAGGTGAATCGCCTGCATGCCGGCCAGCGAGATGTGCACGCTGCGGTCCACCGGCGTGCCGGTCGGTGCCAGCACGCCGACGACGGTGAAGGGCTTGTCGGCGTGGTCGTTGGCGCTGAACTCGCCGCTGCCGTGCGCCAGCACCAGCGCATGGCCGAGGCCGTAGCCCAGCCGAGCGGCGACCTCGGCGCCGAGCACGGCCTCGAACACACCCGCCGGGCCGTCGACAAACGCGCGGCCCTCGCGCAAGGCCAGCGGCCGCTGCTCGCCGTAGCGGAAGTGGCGGAAGTAGCCGCCGTCGGTGCCGACGACGGGATAGCCGCGGTGGCTGTCGCCGAGCGAGATCGGCACCACCCACGCGACGGCGGGGTCGGCCGCCAGCGCCTGCACGCTGCGCCAGCGAATGGTGTTCGTCGCGCTGCCGATGCGGAACACCGCGTACAGCATCAGCTGCACGCTGCCGCCGCGCGCGCCGACCACGAGGTCGGTGCCCGACACCGCGTTCGAGAATCCGGCGCGCGCGTCGTGGCGCACGCGCTCGACGCCCCACAGCAGCAGCGTGGCCAGCGCCACGCAGGCCACCACCAGCGCGAGGCCGAAGCGCCGGTGCCAGGCGCTGCGCGCGGCCAGCGTCAGCAGCGCCTTCATGCCGCGGCCTCCGGCGCGTCGGCCGCGGCGCGATTCAGCGCCGGCAGCTCGAGCACGCGGTCGAAGTGCGGCGCCAGCCCGGCGTCGTGGCTGACGAACAGCAGCGCGCTGCCGGCGGCGCGGCACTCGCGGCCGAGCAGGTCGAGGAAGGCGTCGCGCCGCCCGGCGTCGAGCGCCGAGGTCGGCTCGTCGGCGATCAGGAGCTCGGGCGCGCCGATCAGCGCGCGCGCCACCGCGACGCGCTGCT
>CALJUI010000483.1 GCA_937975735.1 uncultured Rubrivivax sp. | reverse complement strand
CTTGAAGTAGTCGCCGAAGCTGAAGTTGCCCAGCATCTCGAAGAAGGTGTGGTGGCGCGCGGTGTAGCCGACGTTCTCCAGGTCGTTGTGCTTGCCGCCGGCGCGGATGCACTTCTGGCTCGTCGCCGCGCGGGTGTAGGGCCGCTTGTCGAAGCCGAGAAAGACGTCCTTGAACTGGTTCATGCCGGCGTTGGTGAACAGCAGCGTCGGATCGTCGCCGGGCACCACCGGGCTCGAGGCGACCACGGTGTGGCCCTTCGACTCGAAGTACTTCAGGAAGGTGGCGCGGATCTCGGAGGCTTTCATGGGGCTCGGCACGAAGGGGCATCAAACGCCGGACGGCGCCGGGGATTCTACCGGCCGCCCCCTGGGCAGCGGCCTACACTGGCCCCTCTTCCACTGCCTCGGCCCCGTCATGCGTCTGCTGCGCGTCTTGCTCCTCGCCCTGACCCTGTTCGCCCCGATGCTGGCCGGCGCGCTGCCGGCGGGCGTGACACGCGGTGCGGACGTCGAGGGGCTGACCGAGTACCGCCTGGCCAACGGCCTGCAGCTGCTGCTCGCGCCGGACATGTCCAAGCCGACGACCACCGTCAACATGACCTATCGCGTCGGCTCGCGCCACGAGAGCTACGGCGAGACCGGCATGGCGCACCTGCTCGAGCACCTGCTGTTCAAGGGCACGCCGACGCACAAGGCGCTGTGGAGCGAATTCACCAAGCGCGGCCTGGCCGCCAACGGGACCACCTGGTACGACCGCACCAACTACTTCGCCAGCTTCTCGGCCAATCCCGAGACATTGCGCTGGTACCTCGGCTGGCAGGCCGACGCGATGGTCAACAGCTTGATCGCCCGCGAGGACCTGGACACCGAGATGACCGTGGTGCGCAACGAGATGGAGTCGGGCGAGAACAACCCCGGCCGCATCCTGCTGCAGCAGACCATGGCCGCGATGTTCCAGTGGCACAACTACGGCAAGAGCACGATCGGCGCGCGCAGCGACGTCGAGAACGTCGACATCCCGCGGCCGCAGGCATTCTAAGGGAACCACTACCAGCCCGACAACGCGACGCTGATCGTCGCCGGCCGCTTCGACCCGGAGGAGGTGCTCGAGCTCGTCGCCGAGCTGTTCGGGCCGATCCCGAAGCCGGCGCGCGCGCTCGAATCGACCTACACGCTGGACCCGGCGCAGGACGGCGAGCGGGTGGTGCAGCTGCGGCGGGTCGGCGGTACGCCTTTGCTGTACATGGGCTTCCACGTCCCGCCCGGCTCGCACCCGGACGCGGCGGCGGTGAACCTGCTCGCCCAGGTCCTCGGCGACACGCCCGGCGGCCGGCTGCACAAGGCGCTGGTCGAGCCGAAGCTGGCGGCCGCGACCTTCGGCTTCGCCTTCGACCTGGCCGAGCCGGGCGCCTTCTTCGTCGGCGCGCAGCTCGCGCCGGGGCAGGACGTCGACCGCGCGCGCGCCGAGATGGCGGCGGCGCTGCAGCGCCTGGTCACGACCGAGCCGGTGACCGCCGAGGAGCTCGAGCGCGCCCGCACGCAGCTGCTCAACCAGTGGGACACCGGCTTCACCGACCCGGAGCAGATCGGCATCGCGCTGTCCGAGGCGGTCGCGATGGGCGACTGGCGGCTGTACTTCCTGAACCGCGACCACCTGCGGCGGGCGACGCTGGCCGACGTGCAGCGCGTGGCGGCCGAACGGCTCAAGCCCGACAACCGCACCGTCGGCGTCTACCTGCCGACGCCGGAACCGTCGCGCGCGCCCGCGCCGGCGCGGGTCGACGTCGCGGCGCTCGTCAAGGACTACAAGGGCGACGCCGCGGCGGCGCAGGCCGAGGCCTTCGACCCGTCGCCGGCCAACCTCGACCGGCGCACGCAGACGAGCACGTTGGCCAGCGGCATGAAGCTGGGCCTGCTGCCCAAGGGCACGCGCGGCCGCGCGGTGCAGGCCACGCTGCGGCTGCATGTCGGCGACGTCGACAGCCTGAAGGGCCAGGCCACTGTCGCCTCGTTCATGGGCGCGCTGCTCGACAAGGGCGGCGCCGGCTTGACGCGACAGCAGATCGCCGACCGCTTCGACCGCCTGCGTTCGCAGGTCGAGTTCAGCGCCGGCGGCCAGACGATCGGGGTCGCGATCACCGGCCGCCGCGACACCCTGCCCGACACGATCGAACTGATCGGCCGCCTGCTGCGCGAGCCGGCCTTCGCCGCCGAGCCGCTGGAGGAGGTGCGCGCCGGGCGGCTGGCGGCAATCGAGCGCCAGCGCAAGGAGCCCGGTGCGGTGGCCGCGCTGGCCCTCGCCCGCCATGGCAACCCCTACCCGCGCGGCGACCTGCGCCACGCGCCGGACTTCGACGAGCAGGTCGAGGACGTGCGCGCGGTCACGCAGGATGCCGTGCGCGCCTTCCACCGCCGTTTCGTCAGTGCCGCGCGCGCCGAGTTCGCGGCCGAGCGCCACTTCGGCGCCGACGCGGTGCGCGCGGCCCTGAACCGCGCCCTCGGCGACTGGCGCCAGCCGGCG
>CALJUI010000482.1 GCA_937975735.1 uncultured Rubrivivax sp. | reverse complement strand
AGCGGCCACCGATGCCCCCGCCGCCGTGACCGCCGCCCCCGCACCAGACGCGCCCGCCCACCCCGTGACCGCCGCCGCGCGCGACGGAGCGGGCGGCCGCGCCGATGCCGAACAGGCCGACGAGGACCAGCGCGCCGAGGCCCGCGGCGATCGCGAGCAACAGGCTCGCGGTCAGCACCCAGCCGATGCCGCCCGCGGCGCCGGCGGTGGCCAGCGCGCCGAGCTTGCGGCCGAGGATGCGCGTCAGCACCGCGGCGGTCACCGGCACGCCGATGAAGAAGAACATCAGCAGGTCCTGGATCTGCGGCCCGCGCTCCGCGCCGCGTGTGCGCGAGGACGGCGCCGGCAGCGCCTCGCCGCGGATGCGCGCGATCAGCTGGTCGACCGCGGCGTTCAGCCCGCCGGCGTAGTCCTCGGCGCGGAAGGCCGGCCGGATCGCGCGGTCGATGATCTGCCGTGCCGCGAGGTCGGGCACCGCGCCCTCGAGCGCCTTCGCGGTCTGGATGTTGACCCGCCGGTCGTTCTTCGCGACGACGATCAGCAGGCCGTCGCCGACCTCGCGGCGGCCGACCTTCCAGCTGTCGCCGACCCTCTGCGCATACGCGGCGATGTCCTCGGGCATCGTCGTCGGCACCATCAGCACGACGATCTGCGGGCCGGCATCGGCTTCGAAGGCGGCGAGCTTGGATTCGAGCGCCGCGCGCTGCGGTTCGGTCAGCGTCGCGGTCTGGTCGATCACGCGCGCGGTCAGCGCCGGCACCGGCAGCACGTCCTGCGCCGCGGCCGGCCAGGCCAGCGCGGCGAGCAGGAGCGCCAGCGCGCGCAGCACCGCGGCTTACTTCTTCTGGAAGTCGACCGTCGGCGGCGTCGAGATCTGGGCCTCGTTGGCCACCGTGAAGCCCGGCTTGACCTCGTAGCCGAAGACCATCGCGGTCAGGTTGCTCGGGAACTGCCGCGCCAGCGTGTTGTAGGCCTGCACGTCCTTGATGTAGCGGTTGCGCGCGACGGTGATGCGGTTCTCGGTACCCTCGAGCTGCACGCGCAGATCCTGGAAGCCCTGGTTGGTCTTGAGGTTCGGGTACTGCTCGACCACCACCATCAGGCGCGACAGCGCGCTCGACAGCTCGCCCTGCGCCTGCTGGAAGCGGTTGAAGGCGGCCGGGTCGTTGATCAGTTCGGGCGTCGCCTGGATGCTGGTGGCTTTCGAGCGTGCCTCGATCACCCGGGTCAGCGTCTCCTGCTCGAAGTCCGCCTCGCCCTTGACGGTGGCGACGATGTTCGGGATCAGGTCAGCGCGGCGCTGGTACTGGTTGAGCACCTCGGCCCAGCCGGACTTGACCTGCTCGTCCAGGCGCTGGAAGTCGTTGTAGCCGCAGCCGCCGAGCAGCAGCGCGGTCAGGGCCAGGGTCCAGGCGGCGAGGGTCTTGCGCATCGTTCCTCCTTCGGTGTGGCGACCATCCTAACCGGCCGACAGATGGAGCCCGGACGCCGCGGATCAAGCGCCGCTGCGCTTGCTCCTATAGTCGCGCCGATGCTGAGCCCGACCGACGCCCTGCAGGCCGCCCAGCGGCCACCGCCGCCGCGCCTGGACGGCCGCCAGCGGGCGATCGTCATCGGCGCCGGCGGCGCGCTCGGCTCGGCGCTGCTGGAGCAGGCATTGGCCGGCGAGCGCTTCGCCGGCGTCGCGGCGGTGGTCACCGCGCCGCTGCGGGTCGGCATGCGCGGGCTTCAGGCGGTGACGCTGGCGACGCTGCCGCGGGCGGGGGCCGAACTGGCCTTCCTGGTCTTCGAGCGCCACCGCCACGCCAACGGCCGCGACGACACCTTCCTGCGGCCGCAGGTCGATCAGCTCGCGTCGCTGGCTGCGTCGCTGCACGGTGCCGGCGTGCGGCGGCTGCTGGTCGTCGTGCCGCATGCGCCGGCGCTGCTGCCGCAGGCGCTGAAGGCCGGCCTGGGCACGCTCGACGAGGCGGCGGTGGCGGCGCTCGGCTTCGAGCAGCTGGTCTTCGTGCGCGCCGCCACGGCCGGCGCGCGCCGCGGCGGCGGGTCCTGGCTGGACCGGGCGGTGGGCTGGTGGTTGTCGCAGCTGGCCTGGATGGTGCCGCAGCGCGAGCAGCCGGTGCGCACGGCGCGGCTGGCCGAACTGGTGGTGCAGCTCGCCGCGCGGCTGCCGCAGGCGCGCCCGGGCACGCGCGTGCTGGCGCCCGAGCTGCTGTGGCAGGCCGCGCAGCCCGACGGCGGCCCCGCGGTGCTCGACGCCTGGCTTGGTCCGCACGAACCAGGCGTCGAGGCGCAGCGCCGATAATCGGCGCCATGTGGCCTGCCCTGCGAAACGACTGCTTCCTGCGCGCCTGCCTGCGCGAGCCCACCCCGCACACACCGATCTGGCTGATGCGCCAGGCCGGGCGCTACCTGCCCGAGTACCGCGCCACGCGCGAGCGCGCCGGCAGCTTCATGGGCCTGGCGACGAACGTCGACTACGCCACCGAAGTGACGCTGCAGCCGCTCGAGCGATTCGCGCTCGACGCGGCGATCCTGTTCTCCGACATCCTCACCGTGCCCGATGCGATGGGCCTGGGCCTGAGCTTCGCCGCCGGCGAGGGACCGAAGTTCGCGCATCCCGTGCGCGACGAGGCCGCGGTGAAGGCCCTGCGGGCGCCCGACCTGGACAGCCTGCGCTACGTCTTCGACGCAGTGGGCTCGATCCGGCGCGCGCTCGACGGCCGGGTGCCGCTGATCGGCTTCTCCGGCAGCCCGTGGACGCTGGCCTGCTACATGGTCGAGGGCGGAGGCTCGGACGACTACCGCCTCGTGAAGACGATGCTGTACGCACGGCCCGACCTGATGCACCGCATCCTGGCGGTCAATGCCGAGGCCGTCGCCGCCTACCTGAACGCGCAGATCGATGCCGGCGCGCAGGCGGTGATGGTGTTCGACTCCTGGGGCGGCGTGCTCGCCGACGGCGCGTTCCAGGCCTTCAGCCTGGACTACACCCGCCGCGTCGTGAGGGCCTTGAAGCGGGAGTCCGACGGCCAGCGCATCCCGGTCATCGTCTTCACGAAGGGCGGTGGCCTCTGGCTCGAGCAGATCGCCGACCTGGGCGCCGACGTGGTCGGGCTCGACTGGACGGTCGACCTCGGACGCGCCCGGGCCGCAGTCGGCGGTCGCGTCGCGCTGCAGGGCAACCTCGACCCGAACGTGCTGTTCGCGCCGCCGGAGGTCGTGGCGCGCGAGGCGGTGGCCGCGCTCGATCGCTTCGGCGCGCCGCAGCGCGCCGACGGCGGCTGGGACGGGCATGTCTTCAACCTCGGCCACGGCATCAGCCAGTTCACGCCACCGGAGCATGTCGCCGCCCTCGTCGAGGCGGTGCACGAGCACTCCCGCGAACAGAGAAGGGGCAGCCGGTAAGTGAGCACTCAGGGTTGACTTATCCCCAGCGCACGTGCTGCGGTGCAGCGCTCTGCGGTTTCACCATCCGGAAACCTCAGAAGTGCGCTAAGCCGTTGATTTGATTGACCGGAA
This sequence comes from uncultured Rubrivivax sp., assembly GCA_937975735.1. Taxonomy (GTDB): domain Bacteria; phylum Pseudomonadota; class Gammaproteobacteria; order Burkholderiales; family Burkholderiaceae_C; genus Rubrivivax. The sequence goes on along the minus strand of CALJUI010000482.1, from coordinate 2,597 downwards.
CGCTCTGCTTCGGAATGGTGCAGGACAAGCCGGGGCTCGCAGAATCAAGCACTTGGCGACGCTGGGCGCAGTTTGCCCACAAAGTTATCCACATGACTCGGGGACAGCTGGGAAAACCTTTCCCAATCATTGACTTGCGGTGACTTCTTCAGATCGATCCGAGATGTCGTCGGCAAGTCCACCACGCGCCGGCTCGGTGCGGGTCCGGGTCGCGCTGGACACGCCGCAGCATGCGGCGTTGGGGTCCGTGCTCGACTACCGCGCCGGCCAGCCGCTGCCGTCTGGAACCCTGGTGCGCGTGCCGCTGGGGCGGCGCGAGGTGCCGGGCGTCGTCTGGCCCGGCGCCGACGCCGCACCGGCCGGCGTCGAGCTCCGCGAGATCCAGGCCGCGTTCACCGACCTGCCGCCGCTGCCGGCGTCCTGGCTCGAGTTGGTCGGCTTTGCCGCCGCCTACTACCAGCGCGGCGTTGGCGAACTGGCGTTGTCGCTGCTGCCGCCGGAGCTGCGGCGGATCGATCCGGTCCAGCTCGCACGCCGCCTGTCCCGGCTGCGCGACGGGCCCGACGAAGAGGCTCCGGCGCCGGCGCGCCCGGCGCCGACGGTGCCGCAGGCAATGGCGATCGCCGCGCTGGCCGAGGCGACCGGCGCCGGCGGCACCACGCTGCTGCACGGCGTCACCGGCTCGGGCAAGACCGAGGTCTACCTGCGCGCCGCGGAGGACGCACTCCAGCGCGGCCGCCAGGTGCTGGTGCTGGTGCCCGAGATCAATCTGACGCCGCAACTCGAGGCGCGCTTCGCCGAGCGCTTCCCGGGCCGGCGGCTGGTCGCGATGCACAGCGGCCTGACGCCGGCGCAACGCCTGCGCCACTGGCTGCTCGCGCTGCTCGGCCGCGCCGACCTCGTGCTCGGCACCCGGCTGGCGGTGTTCACGCCGTTGCCGCGGCCGGGGCTGATCGTCGTCGACGAGGAGCACGACCCGTCGTTCAAGCAGCAGGAGGGTGCGCGCTACTCGGCGCGCGACCTCGCGGTCTACCGTGGCCGGCTCGAGGGCGTGCCGGTGCTGCTCGGGTCGGCCACGCCTTCGCTCGAGACCTGGCAGCGCGTCCAGGAGGGTCGCTACCGTTGCCTGGCGCTGGCCGAACGCATCGGCGGCGGCGCGCTGCCGACGGTGCGCCTGTTCGACATGAACCGGCTGCCGCGCGACCGGCTCGCCGGCACCGTGCTCGCGCCGCCGCTGCAGGAGGCGATCGAGCAGCGCATCGCGTGCGGCGAGCAGAGCCTGCTGCTGCTGAACCGCCGCGGCTACGCGCCGGTGCTGCACTGCGCGGCCTGCGGGTGGAAGAGCGCCTGCCCGCACTGCAGCGCCTGGCGCGTCTTCCACAAGGGCGACCGCACGTTGCGCTGCCACCACTGCGGCTACACCGAACGCGTGCCGCGCGCCTGCCCGGACTGCGGCAACCTCGACATCTCGCCGATCGGCCGCGGCACCGAGAAGCTCGAGGAGCAGCTCGCCACGCTTCTGCCGGGGGCGCGCATCGCGCGCATCGACGCCGACAGCACGCGGCGCAAGGGCGCGCTGCAGGCGCAGTTGGCGGCGGTGCACGACGGCGAGGTCGACGTGCTGGTCGGCACCCAGATGGTCGCCAAGGGGCACGATTTCCGCCGCATCACGCTGGTCGCCGCGGTCAACCCGGACAGCGCCCTGTTCGCCAGCGACTTCCGCGCGCCCGAGCGCCTGTTCGCGTTGCTGATGCAGGCCGCAGGCCGTGCCGGGCGCGACGCCGCGCAGGCCGCGGGCAGCGAGATGTGGCTGCAGACCTGGCACCCGAACCACCCGCTCTACGCGGCGCTGCGGCAGCACGACTTCGCCGCCTTCGCGGCGACGCAGCTGCGGGAACGCGAGAGCCTGGGCCTGCCGCCGTTCACCCATCTGGCGCTGCTGCGCGCCGAGGCGCGAACCGCCGCGGTCGCGCAGGCCTTCCTGCAGGCCGCGGCCGACGCCATCCGCGCCGATGCGCAGGCGGTCGGCGTCGCGCTGTATCCGCCGGTGCCGCCGCCGGTGAGCCGGGTCGCCAACGTCGAGCGCTGCCAGATGCTGGTCGAGAGCGGCTCGCGGATGGCACTGCAGCGTCTGCTGGCCGGCTGGCTGCCGGCGCTGCACGCCCTGCGTGCCGAGCACCGCGGGCTATTGCGCTGGGCGGTGGACGTCGACCCGCTGGCGATCTGAGGGTCAGCCCGCCGGCCGCACCCCGAACAGCCAGGCCAGGCCTGAAAAGCTGACGAAGGCGAACGCCGTCGAGCTCATGATGATGCGTGCGATGCGGCCGTTGTCGGCGCCGAAGCGCTCGGCCAGCAGCGACACGTTGCTCGCGCTCGGCAGCGCCGACGCGAGCGTGATCACGGTGATTTCGAAGGCCGTCAGCGGCGCGCCGAGTTCGCGCGCCGCCGCGGCCAGCCCGAACACCAGCGCCGGGTGCACGAAGAGCTTGATCAGCGCCACCGGCAGGTAGCGCGCGGGCGGCGTGCGCGTGTGCACATGCAGGCCGGCGCGGTGCAGCAGCGGGCCGACGGTGTCCAGGGCGAGCGAGAGGGCGCAG
>CALJUI010000481.1 GCA_937975735.1 uncultured Rubrivivax sp. | reverse complement strand
GTCGAGATGGTCGACTTCGAGAAGGCCAAGGACAAGATCATGATGGGGCCCGAGCGCAAGTCCATGGTCATGCCCGAGGAGGAGCGCAAGAACACCGCCTACCACGAGGCCGGCCACGCGCTGGTCGCGAGGCTGATGCCCAAGACCGATCCGGTTCACAAGGTCACCGTGATCCCGCGCGGGCGGGCGCTCGGCGTGACAATGCAGCTGCCCGAGACCGACCGCTACAGCCTGGACAAGGAGCGCATGCTGTCGACGATCTCGGTGCTGTTCGGTGGCCGTATCGCCGAGGAAGTGTTCATGAACCAGATGACCACCGGCGCCAGCAACGACTTCGAGCGCGCGACCCAGCTCGCGCGCGACATGGTCACGCGCTACGGCATGACCGACGAGCTCGGGCCCATGGTCTATGCCGAGAACGAGGGCGAGGTCTTCCTGGGGCGGTCGGTGACCAAGCAGGTCAACGTGTCCGAAGAGACGATGCAGAAGGTCGACCAGCAGATCCGCCGCATCATCGACGAGCAGTACGCGGTGGCCCGCAAGCTGATCGAGGAGAACCAGGACAAGATGCACACGATGGCCAAGGCGCTGCTCGAGTGGGAGACCATCGACAGCGACCAGATCGACGACATCATGAACGGCAAGCCGCCGCGGCCGCCGAAGGACTGGACGCCGACATCGGCCAAGGCCGACGGCGACCCGCCGCCAGTGAAACCGGACGGCGCGCCGGCCGCCGCCTGAACCGGAGCGGCATCGGCAGGAACGGGGCCTCGGCCCCGTTTTGTCTTGCTGCGTGAACCTCGAATGATTTGGCAGACCGCCCGTTTCGCGATCGACCTGAGCCGGCCTCGGGTGATGGGCATCGTCAACGTCACGCCGGACTCGTTCTCCGACGGCGGGCAGCATGCCGACGCGAATGCCGCGCGGGCCCACTGCGACCGGCTGCTCGCCGAGGGGGCCGATCTGCTGGACATCGGCGGCGAATCGACCCGTCCCGGAGCGCGCACGCCCGATCTGGACGAGGAGCTGGCGCGGGTGCTGCCCGTGCTGCGCCACGCGGTGGGCCTGGGCGTGCCGGTGTCGGTCGACACCAGCCGGCCCGAGGTGATGCAGGCCGCGCTGGACATCGGTGTCGACATCGTCAACGACGTGCGCGCGCTGCAGCGCCCGGGCGCGCTGGCGGCGGTGGCGGCGCACCCGCGGGCCGGGGTCTGCCTGATGCACATGCGTGGCGAGCCGGGCACGATGCAGCAGGCGGCCTCCTATGTCGACGTCGTCGACGAGGTGCGCCGTTTCCTGGCCGATCGGGTCGCGGCCGCGGTTGCCGCTGGCGTCGGCGAAGCGAACATCGTGGTCGATCCCGGTATCGGCTTCGGCAAGTCGCCCGCCCACAACCTGGCGCTGCTGGCCCGGCAGCAGGAGCTCGCGTCGATCGGTCGCCCGATCCTGGTCGGCTGGTCGCGCAAGTCGACGCTGGGACAGATCACCGGGCGACCGGTCGACCAGCGGCTGGCCGCGAGCATCGCCGCGGTGCTGGCGTGCGTCGCCCGCGGCGCGGCGATCGTGCGCGTGCACGATGTCGCGGCGACGGTCGACGCATTGAAGGTCTGGCAGGCGGCCGAGGCGGCGCCGACGGCCTGATCCGCGACAATCGGGGCCGAACAGCGCGAGGGAAGGACGAGAGGGATGAGCAGGACCTACTTCGGCACCGACGGCATTCGTGGCACGGTGGGCGTGTCGCCGATCACGCCGGACTTCATGCTCCGCCTCGGTCACGCGGTAGGGCGAGTGCTGCGGCGCGGCGGCGAGCGGCCCACCGTGCTGATCGGCAAGGACACGCGCATCTCGGGCTACATGATCGAGTCGGCGCTCGAGGCGGGCTTCGCATCGGCCGGCGTCGACGTGCTGCTCAGCGGACCCTTGCCGACCCCCGGCGTGGCCTACCTGACGCGGGCCCTGCGGCTGGATCTCGGCGTGGTGATCAGCGCCTCGCACAACCCGTTCAACGACAACGGCGTCAAGTTCTTCTCGGCCAGCGGCGAGAAGCTCGACGACGACTGGGAGCGCGCCGTCGAGGCTGCGCTCGCGGAGCCCCCGCAGTGGGTCGATTCCTCGGGCCTCGGCAAGGCGCGTCGGCTCGAGGACGCGCGCGGCCGCTACATCGAGTTCTGCAAGAGCACGGTGCCGCACAACCTGTCGCTGCGCGGTGTCACGCTGGTGGTCGACGCGGCGCACGGCGCGGCCTACCACGTCGCGCCCGACGTCTTCCACGAGCTCGGCGCCACCGTGCACACGATCGGGGTGCAGCCCGACGGCATGAACATCAACCAGGGCGTCGGCGCGACGGCACCGGCAGCGCTGATCGAGGCGGTCGCGGAGCACCGCGCCGATTACGGCATCGCGCTGGACGGCGACGCCGACCGGCTGCAGCTCGTCGACGCGAGCGGGCGGCTGTACAACGGCGACGAGCTGCTCTACGTGATGGCCGCCGACCGCCTCGCGCAGGGGCAGACGGTGCCGGGCGTGGTCGGTACGCTGATGACGAACATGGCGGTCGAGCTGGCACTGCAGCAGCGCCAGGTCGCGCTGATCCGCGCCAAGGTCGGGGACCGCTACGTGCTCGAGGAACTGGCCGCGCGCGGCTGGCAACTCGGCGGTGAAGGTTCGGGCCACCTGCTCGCGCTGGACCGACACACCACCGGCGACGGCATCGTCAGCGCCTTGCAGGTGCTTCAGGCGGTGCGCCGCCACGGCGGCACGCTGGCGCAGATGCTCGACGGCGTGCGCCTGTTCCCGCAGGCGCTGATCAACGTCCGGCTCGCGTCCGCGGCGGCGCTGGCCGGGTGGAAGGACAATGCCGCGCTCACCGCCGAGCAGGCCGCCGTCGAGTCCGAGCTCGGCAGCCGTGGCCGGGTGCTGATCCGAGCCTCCGGCACCGAGCCGGTGCTGCGCGTGATGGTGGAGGCGGCCGAGCCGGAGCTGGCGACGCGCTTCGCCGAGCGGCTGGCTCGAGCCGCCCAGGCGGCCCCCGCCGAAGCTGTCATGACCCGCGTGTGACAGCGGTGGGCGTGTCATACGCCCCTGTCACAGACCTGTCACAGGGGCGCCCTAGAGTGCAGGGCATCGCGGCTCCCGCGTCCACCCTGAAAGGTCGATCATGACGAGCAAGCTCCTCTTCCGAAGCGCCGGCGTGGCCGTGCTGCTGTCCCTGGCGTCCCTCGGCGCCACCGCGCAGGACATCACCGGTGCCGGCGCATCGTTCCCGGCGCCGGTCTACGCCAAGTGGGCCGACGCCTACCACAAGGCCACCGGCGCGCGCATCAACTACCAGTCGGTCGGCTCGGGCGCCGGCATCCGCCAGATCAAGGGCAAGACGGTCGACTTCGGCGCCTCCGACGCCCCGCTGACCGACGCAGAACTCGCCGAGGCCGGCCTGATCCAGTTCCCGACGGTGATCGGCGGCGTCGTGCCGGTGGTGAACATCAAGGGCATCCAGCCTGGCCAGATCAAGTTGACGGGCAAGGTGCTGGGCGACATCTACCTGGGCAAGGTCACCCGCTGGAACGATGCGAGCATCGCGGCGTTGAACGCCGGGGTCGCCCTCCCGGACGCCGCCATCGCGGTGGTGCGCCGCGCCGACGGCTCGGGCACGAGCTTCCTGTTCACGAACTACCTGTCCAAGGTCAATGCGGACTGGAAGGCCAATGTCGGCGAAGGCACCGCGGTCAAGTGGCCCACCGGTGCCGGCGGCAAGGGCAACGAAGGCGTTTCGGCCTTCGTGCAGCGGCTGCCGAATTCGATCGGCTACGTCGAGTACGCCTACGCGAAGCAGAACAAGATGTCGTACGTGACGATGCAGAACAAGGACGGCCAGTACGTCAAGCCCGACGACCTGACCTTCAAGGCCGCGGCCGCGGGCGCCGACTGGGCCAAGAGCTTCTACCAGGTGCTGACCGAGCAGCCCGGCAAGGACAGCTGGCCGATCACCGGCGCCACCTTCATCCTGATGCACAAGGCACAGGAAAAGCCGACGGTCGCGACCGCCGCGCTGAAGTTCTTCGACTGGGCCTACGTCAGCGGCGACGCGATGGCCGCCGAGCTGGACTACGTGCCGCTGCCGGCCTCGGTGAAGGACCTGATCCGCAAGCAGTGGGCGAGCGAACTCAAGGATGTCGGCGGCAAGGCCGTTGCATGGAAGTGAGCCGGATCGGTTCCGCCTGAACCCGCACGCCAGCCCTGCGCTGGCGTGCTCATTTCGAGCTCGCCATGGCCGCTACACTGCCCGTTCCCGCAGCTCCCGACCGATCTTCGATGGACCGAGTCTCCCCGCAGGGCGACCCGCCCGGCCGCCGTGTCGTCGCGCCCTGGGCGGACCTCGTCTTCTCCTGGCTCGCTCATGGTGCGGCCTGGATCACGCTGGCGCTGCTGGCGGGCATCATCGCCTCGCTCGTTGTCGGGGCCTGGCCGTCGATCCAGCAGTTCGGACTGGGCTTCCTCACGTCCACGGAGTGGGACCCGGTCGAGGAGAACTTCGGCGGCCTGGTGATGATCTACGGCACGCTGATGACCTCGCTGATCGCGCTGGTCATCGCGGTGCCGGTGAGCTTCGGCATCGCGCTGTTCCTGACCGAGCTGTCGCCCGGCTGGCTGCGGCGGCCGCTGGGCATCGCGATCGAGCTGCTCGCCGCGGTGCCGTCGATCGTCTACGGCATGTGGGGCCTGCTGGTGTTCGGGCCGATCCTCGCGACCTACGTGCAGCAGCCGCTGCAGGCGGCCTTCGACGGCGTGCCCTACCTCGGTGCGCTGGTCAGCGGGCCTCCGGTGGGCATCGGCATCCTGTCCGCGGGCATCATCCTCGCGATCATGATCATCCCCTTCATCGCGGCGGTGATGCGCGACGTGTTCGAGATCACGCCGCCGCTGTTGAAGGAGTCGGCCTACGGGCTGGGCTCGACGACCTGGGAGGTCGTCAGCAAGGTCGTGCTGCCGTACACCAAGGCCGGCGTGATCGGCGGCATCATGCTCGGCCTGGGGCGCGCCCTGGGCGAGACGATGGCGGTGACCTTCGTGATCGGCAATTTCAACCAGCTCGATTCGCTGTCGCTGTTCGAGGCGGCGAACAGCATCACCTCGGCGCTGGCCAACGAGTTCGCGGAAGCCTCGGCAGGGCTGCACCAGGCCTCGCTGATCTACCTCGGGCTCGTGCTGTTCTTCATCACCTTCGTCGTGCTGAGCCTGTCCAAGCTGCTGCTGTCGCAGCTGAAGAAGTCGGAGGGCACGCGCACATGAGCGTCGTCGTCGACCCCGGCCGCATGGCCATGCACCGCCGCCGCAAGCGGGTCAATGCGATCGCGCTGACGCTGTCGCTGGCCGCGATGGCCTTCGGCATCTTCTGGCTGATCTGGATCCTGATCGAGACCTTCCGGCTGGGCATCGGCGGCCTGGCGCTGTCGGTGTTCACCGAGATGACGCCGCCGCCGCAGGCCGAGGTCGGCGGCCTCGCCAACGCGATCTTCGGCTCGGCGGTGATGGTCGCATTGGCCACGCTGGTCGGCACGCCGATCGGCGTGATGGCCGGTGTCTACCTGGCCGAGTACGGCCAGAAGACCTGGCTCGGCCATGTCACGCGCTTCATCAACGACATCCTGCTGTCGGCGCCGTCGATCGTGATCGGCCTGTTCATCTACGCGGTGATCGTCGCGCGTTTCAAGTCCTTCTCGGGCTACGCCGGCATCCTCGCGCTGGCGCTGATCGTGATCCCGGTCGTGATCCGGACGACCGAGAACATGCTGATGCTGATCCCGAATGCCCTGCGCGAGGCGGCCTACGCGCTGGGCACGCCGAAGTGGAAGGTGATCGGCGCGATCACGCTGAAGGCGGCGCGCGCCGGTGTCGTGACCGGCGTGCTGCTGGCGGTCGCGCGCATCGCCGGCGAGACCGCGCCGCTGCTGTTCACCGCCCTGTCCAACCAGTTCTGGACCAGCGACCTGAGCCAGCCGATGGCCAGCCTGCCGGTGACGATCTTCAAGTTCGCGATGAGTCCCTACGAGAACTGGCAGAAGCTGGCCTGGGCGGGCGTCTTCCTGATCACGCTGGGCGTGCTGGCGCTGAACATCCT
>CALJUI010000480.1 GCA_937975735.1 uncultured Rubrivivax sp. | reverse complement strand
GCCTCGATCGACAGCGGCACGTGCACCGCCATCTGGTCACCGTCGAAGTCGGCGTTGAACGCGGTGCAGACCAGCGGGTGCAGCTGGATGGCCTTGCCCTCGATCAACACCGGCTCGAAGGCCTGGATGCCGAGGCGGTGCAGCGTCGGCGCGCGGTTCAGCATGACCGGGTGCTCGCGGATCACCTCCTCGAGGATGTCCCAGACTTCCGGGCCCTCGCGCTCGACCAGGCGCTTGGCGGCCTTGATCGTCGTCGCCTCGCCGCGGAGCTGCAGCTTCGAGAAGATGAACGGCTTGAACAGCTCCAGCGCCATTTTCTTCGGCAGGCCGCACTGGTGCAGGCGGAGAGTGGGTCCGACCACAATCACCGAGCGACCGGAATAATCCACGCGCTTGCCGAGCAGGTTCTGCCGGAAGCGGCCCTGCTTGCCCTTGATCATGTCGGCCAGCGACTTCAGCGGACGCTTGTTGGTGCCCGTGATCGCGCGGCCGCGGCGGCCGTTGTCGAGCAGCGCGTCCACCGACTCCTGCAGCATGCGCTTCTCGTTGCGCACGATGATGTCGGGCGCGTTCAGCTCGAGCAGGCGACGCAGGCGGTTGTTGCGGTTGATGACGCGGCGATACAGGTCGTTCAGGTCCGAGGTCGCGAAGCGGCCGCCGTCGAGCGGCACCAGCGGGCGCAGGTCGGGCGGCAGCACCGGCAGCACGGTCAGCACCATCCACTCCGGCTTGTTGCCGGACTCGATGAAGGACTCGAGCAGCTTCAGGCGCTTCGACAGTCGCTTGATCTTGGTCTCGGAACGGGTGCCGTCGATGTCCTCGCGCACCTGCAGCACTTCGCGCTGCAGATCGATCGTCATCAGCATCTCGCGCACGGCCTCGGCGCCCATGCGAGCGTCGAACTCGTCGCCGTACTGCTCGATCGCCTCGAGGTACATCTCGTCGGTCATGAGCTGGCCGCGCTCGAGCGGCGTCATGCCCGGGTCGATGACCACGAAGGCCTCGAAGTACAGGATGCGCTCGATCTCGCGCAGCGTCATGTCCAGCATCAGGCCGATGCGGCTCGGCAGCGACTTCAGGAACCAGATGTGCGCGACCGGGCTGGCCAGGTCGATGTGCGCCATGCGCTCGCGGCGTACCTTGGTCTGGGTGACCTCAACGCCACACTTCTCACAGACGACGCCGCGGTGCTTCAGGCGCTTGTACTTGCCGCACAGGCACTCGTAGTCCTTGATCGGGCCGAAGATCTTCGCGCAGAACAGGCCGTCGCGCTCCGGCTTGAAGGTCCGGTAGTTGATCGTCTCCGGTTTCTTGACCTCGCCGAAGGACCAGGAACGGATCATGTCCGGCGACGCCAGCCCGATGCGGATCGCATCGAAGTCGTCGACGGGGTTCTGGTACTTGAACAGCTTGAGAAGATCTTTCATTAGTCTGTTTCCAGTTCGATGTTGATTCCCAGCGAGCGGATTTCCTTCACGAGTACGTTGAAGGACTCCGGCATGCCGGCATCCATCTCGTGCTCGCCGTCGACGATGTTCTTGTACATCTTCGTACGGCCCTGCACGTCGTCCGACTTGACCGTCAGCATTTCCTGCAGCGTGTAGGCGGCGCCGTAGGCCTCGAGCGCCCAGACCTCCATCTCGCCGAAGCGCTGGCCGCCGAACTGCGCCTTGCCGCCCAGCGGCTGCTGCGTGACGAGGCTGTAGGGTCCGGTCGAGCGCGCATGCATCTTGTCATCCACGAGGTGGTTGAGCTTCAGCATGTACATGTAGCCCACCGTCGTCTCGCGGTCGAACTGCTCGCCGGTGCGGCCGTCGATCAGCCGCGCCTGGCCGGACTCCGGCAGGTCGGCGAGCTTCAGCAGCGCCTTGATCTCGTCTTCGTTCGCACCGTCGAAGACCGGGGTCGCCGTCGGCACGCCGCTCACGAGGTTCCTCGCCAGCTCGACGACTTCCTCGTCGTTGAGCGACTTGATGTCCTCGCTGCGGCCGCCGGTCTTGTTGTAGATGTCCTCGAGGAAACCGCGGATCTTCGCGATCGATTCCTGCGCGCGGAGCATCCTGCCGATCTTGTTGCCGAGGCCCTTGGCCGCCCAGCCGAGGTGCGTCTCGAGCACCTGGCCGACGTTCATGCGCGAGGGCACGCCGAGCGGGTTCAGCACGATGTCGACCGGGGTGCCGTCTTCCGTGTACGGCATGTCTTCCACCGGCACGATTGTCGAGATGACGCCCTTGTTACCGTGGCGGCCCGCCATCTTGTCGCCCGGCTGGACGCGGCGCTTGACGGCCAGGTAGACCTTGACCATCTTCAGCACGCCCGGGGCGAGGTCGTCGCCCGCGGTGATCTTGGCCTTTTTCTCGTCGTAGCGGCGGTCGAACTCGGCCTCCTGCGCCTTCAGGCGTTCGGCCGAACGCTCGAGCTGCTCGTTCGCCTCGTCGTTCTTCAGGCGAATCTCGAACCACTTCTCGCGCGGAACTTCCTCGAGGTAGCCCTTGGTGATCTTGGAACCGCTCTTCAGCTTGTTCGGACCGCCCTGCGCCACCTTGCCGATCAGCATCTTCTCGACGCGCTGGTAGATGTCCTCCTCGAGGATGCGCAGCGTGTCGTCGAGGTCCTTGCGGACGCTCGCCAGCTCGGACTTCTCGATCGACAGCGCGCGCGCGTCCTTCTCGACGCCGTCGCGCGTGAACACCCGGACGTCGATGACCGTGCCGTCCATGCCCGGCGGCACACGCAGGGACGTGTCCTTAACGTCCGAGGCCTTCTCGCCGAAGATCGCACGCAGCAGCTTCTCTTCCGGCGTCAGCTGGGTCTCGCCCTTCGGCGTGACCTTGCCGACCAGGATGTCGCCGGCCTTGACCTCTGCGCCGATGTAGGCGATGCCCGACTCGTCGAGCTTCGCCAGCGCGGCGTCGCCGACGTTCGGGATGTCGGCCGTGATGTCCTCCGAACCGAGCTTGGTGTCGCGCGCGACGCAGGACAGTTCCTCGATGTGAATCGTCGTGAAGCGGTCTTCCTGCACGACCCGCTCCGAGATCAGGATCGAGTCCTCGAAGTTGTAGCCGTTCCACGGCATGAACGCGACCAGCAGGTTCTGGCC
>CALJUI010000479.1 GCA_937975735.1 uncultured Rubrivivax sp. | reverse complement strand
CGCCACGCGAACAGCGCCAGCCCCGCCAGCGCGCCGTAGCCCACGCCCCAGACCAGCAGCGCGGCCGACGTCAGATCCTGCACCAGCATCAGCGGCAACAGCGACAGCCCGGCCAGCACCGCGAGGCCGGCCGCTTCGGCTTGCCAGCGGGTCGACAATGCCGCCGTCACAGCGGCTCGAAACGGATGCCGTGGCGACGCAGCATCTCGTCCATCAGTCGGCGCCAGGGCCCGCTCGGCGTCCAGACCTGGCGCACGGCCTCGTAGGCGGTCGCCGGGTCCTCGCGGCGGACGATCGCACGGTACAGGAAGACCATCGTCGAGGCGCGCAGATTGACCTGGCAGTGCACCAGCACGCGCCGGTCGGCGAGCAGGCGCAGCAGGTCCAGCACGGTCTGCGCCTGCTCGACGGTCGGCGCGTCGAAAGGGATCGGCAGGTTCATGAAGAGCAGACCCTGCCGCGCGACGATGCGCGCCTCGTCGGCGACCGCGTCGCTCACCGTCGGCGGCGCGAGGTAGAGCACGGCGTCGAAGCCAAGCGCGCCGAGCTCGGCCAGGCGGGCCGGGTTCGGCTGGCCGGAGGTCGTGATCCGACCGTCGATCGGCACCCAGTTCGGCGCCGCCGGTGCGTCGGCCGCGGCCACGCCGCCGGCGAGCAGCAAGCACAGCGCGGCGGCTCGGCGCAGCCAGGCTCGGCATCGAGGGGGCGGCATCATCGGCGGGTCCGGCGGCGGCGCGGCGGGTAGATCCACCACACGCACAGCACCAGCATACCGAAGGCGGTGTAGGCGGTCACGAACACCCAGGCCGGCGCGTCGTAGTACAGCAGGCGCTGCACCCAGTGCTCGATGAAACCCGCCTCGGGCCCGGCCTGGCCGGCCTGGCGGCGCAGCCAGACCTCGAGCAGGGTCAGCGGGCAGGCCTGGCCCAGCCAGGCCTGCGCGACGACGATGCCGATCGCCGCCGCATGCACGGCGCGGAACACCAGCCCGTTCACCCAGGGCCAGCCGGCGCGGTTGCCGGCGACGATCAGCACCACCGCGCCGACGACGAAGACGACGATGCCGGCGTGCAGCAGCAGCACCGCGTCGGCCAGCGCGCGGTAGGGCCAGTCGAACGGGGAGGCGCCGGGGTCCATCGATGCCGGATCGGCGGCAGCGATCGCGCTACTTGTGGGCGATCGGCTTGTCGGTGAACAGGAAGTCCTTCAACTCGTGGGAGAAGGTCGGGTCGCGGCGGCGGATCCACTCCAGCACCATCGCCGCGTGCTCCTTCTCCTCGTCCCGGTTGTGCTCGAGGATGGCCTTGAGCTCCGGGTCCTTGCAGGCGTCGGCGCGCTGGTTGTACCAGTCGACCGCCTCCAGCTCCTCCATCAGCGAGACGATGGCCCGGTGCATGTCGCGCGTCGCGCTGGACAGCTCCTCGACCGGTTCGTGGTATCCGACACTGGACATGGGCAACTCCTTCTTCGATGAGATGGTGGGAACGGCTCCATTATGCGAACGCCGCATTCAGGGCGGATGTGCGCGGATGAAGGCGTCGACCTCGGCGCGCACCGCCGGCTGCTCGACGGCGATCAGCAGGTGGCCGCCGCGGTCGAAGGCGCGCAGCCGCGCGCCGGGGATCGTGCGGGCGGCGAACTCGGCATTGGCGAACACCTGCAGCGTGTCGTCGCGTGCGTGCAGGATCAGCGTCGGCGCGCGGATCGCGGCGATGCGCTCGTTCGGCATCGCGGCGCGGTTGTCGAAGGCCGCGCCCGCGGCGCGCGGCGCCACCGGGTTCATCGACTCGACGAGCCGATCGACGAGCGCGCGCTGCGATGCGGTCAAGCCGGCGATCACGCCTTCGTCGGCGCCCATCAGCCGCAGCAGCTGCGGTCGGAGCAGGCGGCTCAAGCCCCAGTACAGCAGGTCGTGGCTGAAGACCGTGACCAGCATCCGACCCTGGCGGTCGGCCTGGGCCTGGTCCGGCGAGGCCGTCGCCGCGACGCCGCAGGAAATCAGCGTCAGCGACGCCACGCGCTGCGGGTACAGCGCGGCGAACAGCAGGGCCGACGGCCCGCCATGCGACATCGCCACCACCGCGACGCGATCGATGCCGAGCCGGTCGAGCAGTTCGGCGTAGGCCTGCGCCTGATCGTCGAAGCTCGCGCCGGCCGGTGCCTCGGAGCGCAGATAGCCGTAGCGCGACGGCGTGATCCGGCGCAACGACGGGTCGAGCACTGCCTCGGCGATCAGCTCGCCCTGGTCGAACCCACCGCCGCTGCCATGCACGACGAGCACCGGCGCTCCGGTCCCGCGATCGGTCAGCTCCACCCGCCCGTGCGCGGTATCGACCACGGTGCTGCGGCCCTCGAGCCGCCCGTAGGCGCGGTCCATGTCGCGCATGTACAGCACCGACAGCACCAGCAGCGCGGCGAGCGCCGCGACGGCCAGTGCACCGAGCAGCCCCAAGGCCATGCGTCGGGCCCGAAGGTTCATGGGCCTGCGGCGCCGCGAAGCGCGCGCACCGACAGCCACGCGAAGCCGAGCAGGCCGAGCCACTTCAACGACGACAGACCCGCCGCCAGCGCATAGGCCCAGGGCACGCCGAAGCGCGGCGCGCCGGTCAGCCACCAGTGCATCAGGTTCTCGAATGCATCGCACAACGCCGCGGCCGGCAACAACAGGGCGGCGCGACGAACCGACCCGGGCCCGCTGGCGGCGAACAGCCGCGTGCGCGTCGCCGCCAGCACGCCGAACAGCGCGTAGCTCACGAGCAGCAGACCGTCGATCGGCAGGTGGGCGCGGTAGCGCGCCAGGTCTTGCGCCGACCACTGGTGCACCACCTCGGCGAAGGCCCGGGGCGAGAACGCGAACTGCAGCGCCAGCACGCCGGGTTCGAGCGGCGCCAGGTCCCAGGCCAGGTAGCCGAACAGCGACGCCGACACCAGGCCCGTGACCACGACCGCGGCCCGCGCGCGGGCGTGGGCGGCACCCGCGTCAGACCCAGACATCGGCCACGCACCGGCCGTCGCGCGGCAGGTCCTGCCAGCGGTTCAGCCCGTCGAAGCGGCGGATCGGGATCGCCGCGACCTCGCCCGGTTCGGCCAATCGCAGGTTGACGGCGATCCGACGCCGCCCGTCGACCCCCGGCTCGAGCCCGCGCCAGTAGGCCAGGCAGCCGCAGCGCGGGCAGAAGTTGAAGCTCAGGCCCTCGCCGCGCACGAAGGCGGTCGTCGGTCCGTCGACGGTGACGCCCTCGCCTTCGTGGCCGTAGGCCCAGAGCACGCCGTAGCGACGGCACGCGGTGCAGTTGCAGGCCGTCGCCTCGTCGGGCGTGCCGGCGAAGCGCCAGCGGACGGCCCGGCAGAGACAGTGTCCTTCGGTCATCGGTCGTCCTCGGCGGGTGGCCCGTCCGGCGCGGTGAGGCCCTGGTCGCGCCGCAGCGCGCGGCGCCGGCGCTCCTCCCCGAGCCGGGGGTGCGCGCCGACGCCCAAGGCCAGCGACACGACGCAGGCGATCAGCAGGGTGCCGATCGGCACCGTGTGCAGCGCGGGCACGTTCTCCTTCTGCAGCACCTGCAGCGCACGCCAGTCCATCCTCGAGATCTGCGTCATCTGCGTCGCGGTGTCCAGGCCGTAGACGCAGATCTCGCCGCCGGGGAACTTGCAGAAGCGGGCCGGCGGACACGACGACAGGATCTCCTGCCGCGCGCCTTCGCCGCACTGTCCGCCGGCGCTGCGCAGCACCGTCAGCGTGACCTCGGGGTGCTTGGTGAGTTGCTCGGGCATGGGGCTCCCCTTCCGCGATCGTCCCGAAGGCCGACGCCACGGCGCCTAGGGCAGCGCGCCGGCCACGCACTGCACGGCCGACTGCCGGCCGCCGGCGCCCTCGACGGCCCGGCAGGCGACCACCTGGCGGGACGCCGGCTCGTGGAACCACGCGGTGCTCGTGGTGCCGCTGGCCGACACCCCCATCGGCACCCAGCTCGGGGCCGCATTGATCTGCGAGCGCGCGCTGCCGATCAGCACCACGCCGGTGACCGTCGCCGCCGCCGCAGCGGCGATCGTCCAGCGAACGTTTCTCTTGACCATGGCAACCTCCTGCATCGAGAAGCGGACACTGTACGGCGATCGTCCGCCGGCGCCGATCCCGATCTCGGCCGCTCAGGCGGCGCCCGGCGGCCGGGCCAGATCCAGCGCCATGTGCACCTTGCCGCGGTGACCCGAAGGCGTCAGGATCGCCCGCGGCTCGGTGCCCCAGGCGACGAAGCCCGCCGACCTGTACAGGGCGATCGCCGCGTGATTGCCCTCGGTCACGGTGAGCCCGAGCGAGCCGATGCCCGGCCGCGCGCGCGCGCCGCCGATCGCCGCCTCGAGCAGGGCGCGGCCGACGCCAGCGCCGCGCGCCGCCGGCCGCAGGTACATGCCGAGCAGCAGCGCCCGGTGACGGGTCTTGGGCTTGGTCGGATATTCGAGCGCGACGCTGCCGATCAGGCTGTCGTCGGCGAAGGCGCCGAAGGCCTCCGATTGACCGGTGCGCGACGCGATGCGGTCGAGCCACCAGGCCATCGGTGCCGCCGCACGCTCCTCGGCGGTCGACGTGAAGGCGTCGGCCGCCTGCACGTAGGCCTCCAGCATCAGCGTCCTGTACGCCGCCACGTGCGACGCATCGAGCCGCACGATCCGGACTTCGCGTCGCGCCACCGGGCGCGGGGAAGGCCGGGCCGTCGCCGGGGTCGCCGCGGCCGGCAGGAAGGCCTGCTGCTCGGGCGAGCCGGGGATCGAGGCCAGCGTGCCCACCCAAGGCAAAGCCGAGTGCTGCCAGATCTGCGCCGCGGGCTCGAACTGCGCGCGCTGACTGACGCAGCCCAGGCGCACGACGACCGAGGTCGGGTTCTCCGGCGCGGTCGCCCACAGCGGCGTGCCGCACTCGGGGCAGAACACCTGCGCACGCCGGTTCCCGCTCTGCGCGACCTTGACGTAGCTCTTCGTCGCGCCGCGCACGACGAGGCTGTCGTAGGGCGCGGCGACGACGGCACGGTACGGGGCCCCCGACAGCACCTGGCAGTCGGTGCAGTGGCAGACCATCGCGCGCCCGGGGTCGACCTCCGCGCTGAAGCTCACCGCGCCGCAGTGGCAGGCGCCGTCGATCCGCATGTCCCCCCTCCCGTCGTCCGACGGCCGGACGGCCACCGCGACCATCGCGACCCGCAGTCGCGCGCCGTTCGCCGGCCTACTGCGTGTCCGCCGCCGACGCCGCCGCCTGCCCGGCCTTCATCGCCGCGTCCAGGTCCTTCCTGATCTGGTCCTGCTGCGCCTTCGCCTGCGCGGCCGCCGTCGCCTGGACCTGGCCGACCGTGGCGGTGGTGGTGGCCACCTCCGCGCCGCAGCCCGCGAGGCCCAGGGCGATCGCCATGGCCGTAAGCGCCCGCGTCATGCTGCCCATGTACGTCTCCTCGTCACGGCCCGAGTCTAAGTCGCACCGCCGGCGTGCAGGAACTTGAGGCCCAGGATGCCGCCGACGATGGCCGCGATGCACACCAGCCGGGCCGCGGTGGCCGGCTCCTTGAACAGCACGATGCCCAGGATGGCCGCCCCGACCGCGCCGATGCCGGTCCACACCGCATAGGCGGTGCCCAGGGGCAGCGACTTCATCGCCAGCCCCAGCAGCCAGAAGCTGAGCCAGGCCGCCACCAGCGTGACCGCGGTGAAGAGATGCCGGCTGAAGCCGTCCGACGCCTTCATGCTGGTCGACCAGACGATCTCCAGCAGGCCGGCGGCGAACAGCAGCGCCCAGGCCGTCGAGGTGGAAGTGAGTGCAGGCATGCGTGATCGATGGTGGCTGTGTCGACAGGATTCCGGCGCCGCGGCCGGCGCTCTAGTGTGCCCTGCGCGAGAACAGGCGGCTCAGCCAGGGTCGGCGCGGCTCGGGTTCCGGCGTCGCGGGCATCGGGACCCCCAGCGCGACGAGCTTCGCTTCGAGCGCCGCGAGTTTCGCGCGACGCGCGGCCTGGATCGGTGTCATGCCGTCGAACTCCGAGTGCAGCGTCGGGTCGGCGCCCGCGTCCAGCAGGAACAGCCCGACGGCCTCCTGGCCGGCGAGCGCACTGGCCACCAGCGGCGTCGACAGGAACTCGGGATGCGCGTAGTTCACGTCGACGCCCTGCCGGACGTGGTAGCGGACGAGCTCGAGTTGCCCCTCGCAGGCCGCGTTGAACATTTCCTTCCAGTTGCCGCCGTCCATGGCTCGTCAGCGTGCGATCTTGCGCTCGATGTCCGCGACCACGCCGGCGCGCAGCGTGATGATGGTCAGCGTCTGCGGGTCCCGGTAATGCGGGAAGTAGGTCCAGGTCTTGACCTCCGGCTGCCCCCGCGCGTTCGCGACCATCGCCTCGTGGTCGGGCTTGCCGATCTTGAACACGACCTCGCGTTCGGGCATGCCCTTGCGGATGAAGCCCCGGTCCCGGGCATCGGGCTCGGCGGCGAGGCTCGCGCCCACGGCCGTGGCCAGCAAGGCACACGCGATGGTTCGGGCAACAGGCATGGTCGGCTCCTTCTCGAACGCCCGGATGATACGGAGTGACCGCGCCCGGGTCCGATCGAAGGATCCGGCGGCGTCGGCGGAAGGTGAAGCCGACGACTCCGGCTGGGCGGCACTCGGGTCAGGCCTCGGGCGACCCGGGCGGGTGCGCCAGGAACCAGGCCTGGATGCCCGGCATGTGCGGCTCGAAGCCGCCGGGGGCGGAGAAGTTCAGCACGCCCGACCGGACCTCGCCCCGGTTCTCGAAGTCGTGCGTCACCCCGCCCGGGACGAGCACGAACGCACCGGCCTGCGCGTCGATCCAGGCGTCGCCGACCAGGAAGCTCATCGTGCCGGCCAGCACGTAGAAGACGTCGTCCTCGTCGTGCGCGTGGGCGCCGGGGCCGGTGGTCTTGGGCTCCAGCCACCACTCGGAGACCGCGTACCGACCGGCCGACTCGCCTTCGTCGGCCTTGAACACGGCCTGGATCCGGCCCATCGGATAGACCCGGCCTTCGCCGGGCCTCAGCACGATCGCGCGGCGGTTCGAAGATTCTTCGGGCATGCGGTCTGGCCTCCTCGGGGCGTGGTCACAGGGGGTCCAGTTCCCTTTGCCGGGCCGATGCCGGCGGCTCGGGGTCGAAACACAGCATAGCCACTCGCGTCTGCGGGGCCCGGACCGCCAGCGCCGCACCGTGCGGGCCGAGTTCCCGGCACGCCGGTCCAACGTCGGGTCGGTCCCACGACGGCGACGTGGGACTGGCGCTGCCGCACCGGGCGGATCAGCGTGGACACGCCACCCGCGTGAAACCGAAGTCGATGCCTCGCGGCTGGCCCTGCCGCATGCCTTCGATCCGCACGACCATTCCGGCATCGCCTGCCCGTGAGTAGATGATGCGCGTCGGGAAATCGTGCGCGGGGTTCTCGAACCTCGCACCGGTCGCGTCGACGTGGACCGCCACGAAGCGGGTCTCCTTCTGCCCGGCCGGCGTCGCGGTGTAGACCGCGGTGCCGGATTCGTCTTCGTGCAGCCGGAGGAACTCGAAGTCGACGGTCTTGCCATCCTTGATCGTTCGGGCGACGCCGAGCATCGTTCCGCCGGCCAGCGGCATCCAATGCTCTGCCGAACCCGCATCGCCTCGCACGTTGGCCCAGCACCCAGCGAGCCAGCCCAGGGATTCCAGCTGGCCGGCCAGCACGCCTGCAGACATGGCGAAAGACAGCAGCGCCGACATGACCATGCGAGCGCGACGCACGAGGGCGGTCCGACGAGCGAGCTTCGGGTGCGGCCGCGCGCGTCGGCGCCCGCGCGAGCGATCAGGCCTCACGGGCGCCATGCAGCGGGGGCCGGGTGCGATCGAGCATGCCGGTCTCCTCGACGTCGTGAGCGAGGGCCGCCGTCCCCGTCACCTCGGACGAAGCGCCGCGGGCGACGCCCTGCGGCCTGCGCGAACGCCAGTTCGCCCCGCGGCGCATGGCCGGCGGCACTCGTCGGCACCTCAATCGACGACGAGCGCGCCATGCTCGGCCAGCAATTCGCGCAGCACGGACCGGTGGCAATGGGCCTCGTCCTCGCAGTAGCAGCCGACGGAGAAGTTCGCATGCCTGGACAAGGCCGCCAGCAGGCTCAGTGCCCGATCCGGCGCAGGCTGCGCCATCTCGGATCGATACCTCTTCTTGAACGCCTGCCACTCCTTCGGGGTGCCGGCCTCCTGCCCCAGCTTCACGGTCTCAGGGCTCGGCGACAGCTCCGGGTACCAGACGTCGTACCAGTCCTGCCGGGCGAACTCCGCCTTGGCCACGCCCCTGGGCGGTCGCCTGACCGTCCCGATTCGCGTTCCCTCGTCGTCGGCTCTGGGCGTCCCGAGCCTGACGATGCGAACGGCCATGCTGCCTCCCTGGTTCCATCTCGATGCGCGACGGGCCATTCGGCGTCGCCGATACCCGCCCGAACATTCTCGGCCGATCCGGCCCTGGGCGGTACCCGGGCTTCCCTGCGGCACGCACCGGCATCCCGGTGCCGGGATTCGCCTCGCTGCGCATCGCGACGGCCCGGTGGCCCGATCGGCCGGGCTCAGCCGGCCACCATCAGATGGAAGCCGTTGCGCGTGCCCACCTTGACGAAGCCGCAGCGTTCGTACAGATGTTGCGCCGGGTTCTCGGGGTGCACCGTCAGCGAGACCTGCCGGTGGCCGGCCCGGCGAGCGGCCGCCAGCGCTTCGAGCATCAGGGGCCGCCCAAACCCCTTGTGCTGGAAGTCGTGTTCCAGCGCGATGCCCAACTGCGGCGTGACCTCGTCAACGGAGGCCAGGCCGACACCGAGCGGCAGCAGCCTCCCCCAGCACGCGCCGGCATCCCGACCGTCGATCCGAAGGACGACACCGACGTCGGTGGCCCGGCCCCAGTTCTCGGCGTAGATGCGCACGCCCGGGGACCGCAGCACGTCGACCGGCCTCGGGCCCGCGGGCGGAGGATCCCACAGCGCGATGTGCAGCCAGTGCCAGAGGCGGTCCTGGTCGGCGGTGGCGAGAGGACGGAAACCGAGCAACGCAGGGGCCTCGCGTTCGGGTTCAGCGGGCGACGACTGCGCCGTGCGTTGTCGCCGTCAGCACTTCGGGAGCTTGCCGTCGCTGGCTCGGGTGCCCAGCGCCTTCAGCAGCGGTGGGTCCAGATCCAGCTGCACGGCCAGCTGCTTCGGCCCCGATTCATAGACGACGACGGCCATGGTCGCGGTCTTCGAGACCTGCGCCAGAACCGTGGTCGAGTAATTCTCGGGCGGCGCGTTGCCGAAGTAGGAAATGGCTTCCTGGACCTGGCGGGCGACGACGGACTTTCCGCCGTTGCTGACGGTGACGGCATCCGCCGAGATCTGGACCCGTAGCGCCTTTGCATTGCCACAGGACGCCGAGTAGGTCCCGGCCAGCCGCGCCGAGGTCTCGGCGGACAGGCCTTGCGCCTGCGCGGAGGATGTCAGCACCACCAGCGCCGCGACGATTCGCAACGTAGAAACGGCACCCATCGAGCATGTCCTCCTCGTCGAGTCGCCCCGGCACCTTCGAACCGCCGCAGGCCGGAGCGATCCCTGCGCGGCCCGGCGTTCGCGCCGAACGGGCGCCTACCTTCTTCGGGCCTTCAATTCGCCGGCGTAGAAGACGCTGAAGGGATGGATCTCGTAGACGAAGGTGCCCGCCGCGAACGACGGGTCTTGGTCGAGCATGGCCTTGACCTCGCCGGCGCTCGGCGCCGACACGACCACCAGCCCCTTGTCGGCGTACCGCGCGCCCATCACGATGGCACCGGCATCACGCATCCGCCGGAGATTCGCCGAGTGCTCCCGGAACAGCGCTTGCTCCTGAGGCGGCCTGGCCGGATCCCACTGGGGACCGACCTTGATCTCCACCGCGAAGAGCGGGGTGTCCGTCGCCGACGCCGCGGCGCCGGCACCCTGCGCACCGGCGCCGGACACGGCGGCAAGACAGGTCACCGCGGCGACGGACAGACGCAGGGTCAGGCGACGCATGACGACTCGGTGAAGGCCGGGCCCTGCCCGCTGCTCGCTATTCGATCCTGGAGATGAACCCCGACACCGAGCCGTCGGGGTTGTTGACGCGGATCTCGCCGTTGCCGAGCTTGCGTACGGTGAAGCATCGTTCCGTGCCCGCCCGGATGGTCTTCCAGATCGTGCAGTACCCGTCGTCGGAGAGCCGCCAGGTGCCGGTGTCGTTGGCGGCGTCGCCCGAGATCGTGATGACCCCGTCGGCCTGGAGCTTCATCGTGAAGCTGCGTCCCGCGGCCGTCGCGCCCTGCAGCGACTTGCCGACCCAGGTGTCCTGGATCTCCTTCGGTCCGACCGCCTGGCCCATGGCCATGGTCGGCACCGTCAGCAGGACGCCGAGAAACACGCGCAAGCCTTGGCTGGGCGACATGGAGTGCTCTCCCTTCGGGTTGGGCGCGTAGGCTACTACGAAACGGGAGCCGAGCGCGGGACGGTGCCGGCGCGCCGATCGTGCGTACGCTCCGGCATCACGGCGGCAGCGCGAAGGTCGGCAGACGAAGATCGAAGGCGATCGCCGCCAGACGCGTGCCGAGCACGGTGGCGAAGCCCACCGCCAGGGCGAACGCGGGCGAAGCCTTGGCCGTCCGCATGAGCAGATAGATCGCGATGCCGACGATGGCCGCCGAGGCATAGATGTCCTGGCGAAGGATCAGCGGCACCTTCGCCGACAGCAGGTCGCGGACCACCCCGCCCCCGGCGCCCGTGAGGGT
This sequence comes from uncultured Rubrivivax sp., assembly GCA_937975735.1. GTDB lineage: Bacteria > Pseudomonadota > Gammaproteobacteria > Burkholderiales > Burkholderiaceae_C > Rubrivivax. The sequence goes on along the minus strand of CALJUI010000479.1, from coordinate 3,290 downwards.
GCCCATCAGAACGACCACCAGCGCGCGACAGCCGGCACTCTCGGCGATCCGGGCGCCGGACATCGCGAACAGCGACAGACCGAACGCATCGGCGACGAGCAGGGCATTCGTCGGGACCGGCAACAGCTGGACCCAGACCAGGGTCAGCGTGGTCGCGGCGACGATCGAGAAGACGGGCCAGGGATCTTCGATCCAGAAGATCGGGTGCCGGCCCAGCAGCAGGTCGCGGATCGTGCCCCCGCCAATCGCGGTGACCGAGGCCAGCACGAGAATGCCCAGCAGATCCAGCTGCGCCGCGATGCCGGCCAGCGCCCCGCTGATCGCGAACACGCCCACGCCGAAGAGATCCAGGAGACGCAGCAGCATGACGGTGGTGCGGTCAGGCGATCGACGCTCGATCTCGGTGGGCAGCGGCGCGCCGGGCCTGACTCACTTGCCCTTGGCGCCGCCGAAGGGATTGACCAGGCCGTTGATCTTGTCGACCAGCTTCCCGACCAGTGTCTTCGCCACCTCGGCCGTCGTCGTCGAGTTCCACCAGCCGCCCTGCCCGCTCCGGGCCTCGCGGGTCCGTTTCAGGTAGTCGTCGTAGGTCTCGGCCTGCGCCGCGGCATCCGCGAAGCCGGCGAACAGCGTCGAGATCGCGAGCTCCGACGTGAAGTACTCGGCCAGCAGGGCGTGCCCGTCGGGGGTCTCGGACAACCATCGATTCGCCCGGACCTGCTGCCGCACGCGATCGAGCCGGCCCTCGAGCGAAGTGCGGTAGGGCCTCAGCACGGCCGATCGAACGATCAGCGCCGCGACGATCACGGCCAGGGCCAGGATGACGATCGCAGCCGGCAGCAGCACGTCGAGCAGTGGGGGCGATTCGGTCATGGCGGTCTCCTTGCCCGGCAGAATGTCGCCGATGCAGGAGGTTCGGGCAAGGCGCGCGGGCCGGTCGGCCCGCCCCGCGCTAGGGCATGCCCGCGCCGACGGCTTGCCGGTACGGCATCCCGCTGGGGTCGAAGTCCTCGAGGCAGTGCACGTTGACGCCGAAGTGGTCCGGGGTGACGCGCTTCCGGTGGTACGGATAGATCCCGCAGGTCTTGCAGAAGTAGTGCCGCGCCGTCTGGGTGTGGAACCGGTACTCGGTCAGGTTCTCCCCACCCGCGAGCAGCCGGAGCCTGCTCTCGTGGACCTTGACCATCAGGGCGTTCTTCCGCCGGCAGATCGAGCAGTCGCACATGGTGAGCTCGGGGAAGTTCGTCTCGATCTCGAAGCGCACCGCGCCGCAGTGACAGCTTCCTCGATACCTGGCTTGCGCACGTTCCTGCACGACCGACTCCGGCCCGCCACGGCGGCGGCGCCACAGTATGCCCAACGGCCCGCGTCGGCGGCGCGAGGGCGTCCGAGGGGGTCGGGCCTCAGGGGCTTGCGACGCCTTCAGACAGGCGCCTGACGAGGGCCTGGCCCAGCCAGGCCATCGGCAGGTAGGCGAGCAGGAGGTCGGCCGCAATGAACCACCCGGGAGCCGGAAGCATGAAGGCATTGGCCACACCGCCGAGCAGGAACAGGCCGCCGACGACATAGGCCGCGATCGCAGACCGCCCCGGGGCGAGCCGGCAGGCCACGAGCGCGCCGACCAAGGTGCCGAGTGCATGAGCCAGGAACGGGAAGACGAAGTGCCGCGGCTCGAAGAGATGGATCGACGCCTTGAGCCCCTCCATGCTCGTGACGTCGGCGCCCGCCGGGCTGGCGACGAGCTTGCCGCCGACGGCGATCAGCGCCATGTTGACGATGCTCCCCACCACGAGCCCCGCGACGACGGCGAGCAGCAGGCGAAGGAACCTGGACATGATGCGACTCCGGGCCAGTGGGGCAGTCGTGCGGGCAGCGCCGCCTGCGGAGTCAAGGCAGCTTGCCTGCACGGCCGATGATCGGCCAAGGCGGCTGCACGGGCAAGCCGGCTGCCCGGGCGACTAGGAACGAGCGGAGTCCGGGGCGGCGCCATTCGGCGTTCGCCCGGTCCGACGACATCGCGCTGCATTTCGTTGTGAAGCCGCGCGCGGTTGGTGGCATCCGCGGCCGCACCCCGACGCTACGCAGGCGGCGCCGGCATGCCGGTGGCGCCCGGCTGGGGCAGGCGGTCAGACCTCATTCAGGAAGGCGACCGTGCGCTTCCACGCCGACGCAGCGGCGGTCCTGTCGTCGGCGTCCTTGCGGTCGCTCTCGAAGAACCAGTGCGTCGTGCCGGGATAGGTCCAGTACGTCGCGTCGACCTTCGCCTTCGCCAGGCTCGCCTCGAGCTTCCTGGCGCTGGCAGCGGACACCCAGTCGTCCGACGCGGCGAAGTGAATCAGGAACCGCGACCTGCTCCTGCTGTAGTCGCCGTTCCGTGCGGCATAGAAGACGACGGTGGCGGCGATGGGCAGTTCGGGCCGCTGGGCCAGCCAGAGCGCCCAGTGGCCGCCCATGGAGAAGCCCAGGACCGCGATGCGCGAGCCCTGAACGGCTTCGTGGTTCCTGAGTTCCTCGATCGCTGCGATCAGCAGCTTGTACGCAGGGGTCCTGCGCTTCGCCGTGGCTTCCGCCCGCAGCGCCTTGGCCTGCGCCGGCGTGGTGGCCACCCGCCCCGCGTAGAGGTCCGGCGCCAGCGCCACGAAGCCCGCACGCGCCAACCTATCGCAGAGCCCCTTGAAGAACGGATTCAGTCCCCACCAGGAGTGCAGCACGAGCACGCCGGGGCCTGCGCCCGACTTGGGCAGGGCGAGGTAGTGGGGAGCCGTGGTCATCGGGTCGGTCGGGCACTGCGCGGGCGCCATCGGCATGGGCCCTCGGGGCGCAGGATAGCGACAAGCGACCGAACGGCCCGGGCCCGTCGCACCGTGCAGACGGCTACCCGACGAGGCCGACCGCCAGTTCGGCCCAGACCCCGGCCAGGACGACGAAGACGAGCACGCCGATCGCCACCCGGTGCCTGGAACGGCGCGCCCTTCGGGCGGCGAGGACGTAGGCCATGCCCGAACCCAGCAGCAAGGCGGCGGCGGCCAGGAAGTCGCGAAGGTCCCACGCCACTTCGTCGGTGAACTGCATCGCGACGAGTGGAACGAGCAGCATCAGAGCGGTCGCCAGGATCAGTCGCGCGGCTGGCCTGGCCAAGTGGATCTGCGTCATGAGCGATCTCCCGGTCTCGTGGGCAGCGCCCAGGATACCGCGTCAGCCGTGCTCGATGCAGCGCATCGCCCCGGGTCGGCAAGCCGCTCCGCTCGCGCGCAGGACCGGGCATCACCCGGGCCGCTCTGCGCGGAGCC
>CALJUI010000478.1 GCA_937975735.1 uncultured Rubrivivax sp. | reverse complement strand
CATTGGATGCGATAGCCGCGGCCGGCTTCGAGCTGCCGCTGGTGCTGACCCAGCCCGACCGCCCGGCCGGGCGGGGCATGAGGCTGCAGGCGTCGCCGGTCAAGCAGCTGGCGCAGGGTCTCGGCCTGCCGGTGATCCAGCCGCGCAGCCTGAGGCTGGACGGCAAGGCGCCCGATGACGCCGAGGCGGCGCGCGCGGCGCTGCTCGATGCCGCGCCGGACGTGATGGTGGTCGCCGCCTATGGCCTGCTGCTGCCGCAGTGGGTGCTCGAGCTGCCGCGGCTGGGCTGCCTGAACATCCACGGCTCGCTGCTGCCGCGCTGGCGCGGCGCGGCACCGGTGCAGCGTGCGATCGAGGCCGGCGACGCGCAGACCGGCATCACCCTGATGCAGATGGACGCCGGGCTCGACACCGGCGCGATGCTGCTGCAAGCGCCCGAACCGATCCTTGCGGACGACACCAGTGCCTCGCTGCTGGAACGGTTGGCGCAGCGCGGCGCCGAACTCGCCGTGGCTGGCCTGCGCCGGCTGGCCGACGGCGGGTCGCTGCCGGCCCGGCCGCAGCCCGAGGCCGGCGCGACCTATGCCCGAAAGATCGACAAGGCCGAGGCACAGATCGACTGGACCGCGCCGGCGGCGCTGATCGAGCGGCGAGCCCGCGCCTTCGACCCGTTCCCTGGCCTGCACTTCGTTCACGAGGGCGAGACCATCAAGCTGTGGCGTGCGCGGGTCGTGCCCGGGCAGGGCGCGCCGGGCGAGGTCCTGCCCTCCGGCCCTGGCCGCTGCATCGTCGCCTGCGGCGACGGGGTGCTCGAACTGCTGGTGCTGCAGCGGCCCGGGCAACGGCGGGCCGAGGCGGCGGCCTGGCTGCAGGCCCATCCCCTGATGCCGGGGCAGCGGCTGCACGGATGACGCTGCGGCCCCTCAAGTCCCGGCGGGCACGGGCCGATAACCCCGCATGTCCCGGATTGCCCGCCTCCTGCCCCTGCTGCTGGTCACCTGGCTCGCCGGCTGCGACATGCTCGGCATCGAGCCGGCCAGCGCGATCGCCGCCCGCAAAGAGGCCGAGGGCAAGGCCGTCGGCGCTGCCTGCCGCCACGCCGGCCGGGCGATCGAGGACTGCTACGACCTGAACAAGCGCACCGACAAGGCCGCGGTGTTCGCCGGCTGGCGCGAGATGAACGACTACATGACCGAGAACAAGATCGAGGTCGTGAAGCCCGAGTCCGCGCAGACCACCGACGTCGCGGCCCACAGCGCCGACGACGGCGGCGAGACCGGCGACAAGCCGGCCAAGGCCGCCAAGCCGCCCAAGCGCGGCGGCTGATCCGCCGCCCCTGTCCCGTACCGCCGGTTCGTCGGCGCCAGGCGCAGTGTGTCGCGCCGGCCGCGACAGCCGCCGCCGAAAGCGCCACAGTCGGGTCTTCCCGTTCGAGGAGATGCCGATGTTCCGCCGCACCCTGATCGCGACCCTGTCTCTGGCCTTCATCGCCCCCGCCTGGGCCGACACCACCGTCGGTTCGGGGCGTCGTGCGACCGAATCCCGCCCGGTGACCGACTTCGAGTCGATCGCTCTGTCGGGCTCGATGAAGCTGATCGTTCGCCAGGCCGCCGCGCCGTCGCTGCAGGTGCAGGCCGACGACAACGTGCTGCCGCTGGTCGAGACCGTGGTCGAGCCGCGCGAGGGCACGCCGACGCTGCTCGTGCGGCTGCGCAAGGGCACCCATCTGCGGCGCGGCGGCGACATCGTGATCACGGTCGACGTCGTGCGCCTGACCGGCCTGTCGACGTCGGGCGCCGGCTCGATCGAGGTCGGACCGCTGAAGACCCCGACGCTCAAGCTGGCGATCGCCGGTGCCGGCGATGCCAGGCTGGGCGGGCTGACGACCGACCGGCTGGAGGCCGCGATCGCCGGCAGTGGCGACATCCGCGCCGAAGGCCGGGCGCGCGAGCTCAGGCTCAGCATCGCCGGCAGCGGTGACGCGGACCTTCGCGCGCTGGAGGCCGACGAGGTGAAGGTCGGCATCGCCGGCAGCGGCGACGCCGACGTGACCGCCCACAAGTCGCTGAGCGTGTCGATCGCCGGCAGCGGCGACGTGCGCTACGCCGGGCAGGTGGAGGGCGTCAAGACCTCGGTGGTCGGCAGCGGCCAGGTGCGGCGGCGCTGACGCCCCGCGCACCGTCGACAATCGCTCCATGAACCCATGGGGCGAGACCTGGCGCCACCCGGAATTCCGGCAGGGCGCGATCGACATGGCAGGCATCGCACTCGGCGTCGCGGCCTGGGGGCTGGTGACCGGCGTCGCGATGGTCAAGCGCGGTCTGTCGGTGCCGCTGGCGCTGCTGATGTCGGCGATGCTCTTCGCCGGCAGCGCGCAGCTCGCGGCGCTGCCGCTGATCGCCAGCGGCGCCCCGGTCTGGGTCGTCTGGCTGACGGCGCTGTGCGTGAACCTGCGCTTCGTGATCCTGAGCGCGCAGTGGCGCCCGTACTTCGCGCAACTGCCGCGGCGCCGGCGGGCCGCCGTGATGTACTTCGCGGCCGACCTGAACTACGTGCTCTTCGTGCGCCGTTTCCCCGACCCGGCGCCGGCGCCGGAGCAACTGCCGTACTTCTGGGGCGGCGCGCTGACCACTTGGGCCGCCTGGCAGGGCCTGTCGGTGGTCGGCATCGTGTTCGCGCAGCAGATCCCGACCGCCTGGGGCATCGGGTTCGCCGGCGTGCTCGCGTTGCTGGGGGTCGTCTGCTCGATGCTCAACGACCGCGCGAGCTGGATCGCCGCCGGCGTCGCCGGCGCGGCGGCGGTGGCGGCCTTCGGGCTGCCGCTGAAGCTGCACATCGTCGTGGCGATCGCCGCCGCGGTGGCGATCGGCCTGGTGCTCGACCGCACCGTGCCGCGCCCGCCGGTTCGCCTGGAGAAGCCCACATGACGACCTGGGAGGCGGTGCTGACGATCTTCGGGCTGGCGCTGATCACGCTGCTGACGCGGGGCTTCTTCGTGCTGCCCAAGCGCGAGATCCCGCTGCCCGCCGGGCTGCTGCGCGGGCTGCGCTACGCGCCGCTGGCGGCGCTGGTGGCGGTGGTCGTGCCCGAGATCATCCTGACCCAGGGCGAACTGGTCACGAGCTGGAAGGACCCGCGCCTGTCCGCCGCCGCGGCCGGCGCCGGCTGGTACTTCTGGCGCCGTGGCATCCTCGGCACCATCGTCGCCGGCACCGCCGTGCTGCTGACCCTGCGGCTGGGGCTGGGCTGGTGACCCTCGATTCGCTTTCTCTACGTCAAACTCCCATGAACGTCCTTCGCTTCTCCGATCTGATCGCCGATGGCCGCGTGACCGGCCGGCGCATCTTCATCCGTGCCGACCTGAACGTCCCGCTCGACGACGCGGGGCACATCACCGAGGACACCCGCGTGCGTGCCTCGGTGCCGTGCATCCGGATGGCGCTGGACGCCGGCGCCGCGGTGATGGTGACCTCGCACCTGGGCCGGCCGACCGAGGGGGCGTTCAAGCCCGGGGACTCGCTCGCGCCGGTGGCCGAGCGGCTGGCCGAACTGCTCGGCTGCCCGGTGCCGCTGCGCTCGAACTGGGTCGACGGCGTCGATGTGGCGCCCGGCCAGGTCGTGCTGCTCGAGAACTGCCGGATCAATAGGGGTGAGAAGAAGAACGACGAAGCGCTGGCGAAGAAGCTCGCGGCGCTGTGCGACATCTTCGTGCACGACGCCTTCGGCACCGCTCACCGTGCCGAGGCCAGCACCTACGGCATCGCGGAGTTCGCCCCGGTGGCCTGCGCCGGCCCGTTGCTGGCGGCCGAGATCGACGCGGTGACGAAGGCGCTGGCGAACCCGAAGCGGCCGCTGCTCGCGATCGTCGCCGGCTCGAAGGTCAGCACCAAGCTGACGATCCTGCAAAGCCTGGCGGCCAAGGTCGACGGGCTGATCGTCGGCGGCGGCATCGCCAACACCTTCATGCTCGCGGAGGGCCTGCCGATCGGCAAGAGCCTGGCCGAGCCGGACCTCGTGGACCAGGCCAAGGCGGTGATCGCGGCGATGAAGTCGCGGGGCGCGGCGGTGCCGATCCCGACCGACGTGGTCGTCGCCAAGGCCTTCGCCGCCGACGCCGCCGCGACGGTGAAGGCGGCCCGCGAGGTCGCCGCCGACGACCTGATCCTCGACATCGGCCCGCAGACCGCGACGGCGCTCGCGGCGCAGCTGACGGCCGCCGGTACGATCGTCTGGAACGGTCCGGTCGGCGTGTTCGAGTTCGACGCCTTCGCCAAGGGCACCGAGGTCGTCGCGCGCGCGATCGCCGCGAGCCCGGCCTTCAGCATCGCCGGTGGCGGCGACACGCTGGCGGCGATCGCCAAGTACGGCATCGAGGGCGACATCGGCTACATCTCCACCGGTGGCGGCGCCTTCCTCGAGGTGCTCGAGGGCAAGACCCTGCCGGCGTTCGAGATCCTGGCCCGGCGCGCGGCCGGCTGACGGTCGTCCGGTTCGGGCGTAACCTTGGTCCATGCCAAGCAGAACAAGGAGACGCCCATGAACAAGCCGCTGTCCGCCGCCGAGCAGGCCCTGCGCGACGCCGCGCTCGAGTACCACCGCGCCCCGACGCGCGGCAAGATCTCGGTCACGCCGACCAAGCCGCTGTCCAACCAGCGCGACCTGTCGCTGGCGTACTCGCCCGGCGTGGCCTATGCCTGCCTGGCGATCGAGGAGGACCCGTCGCTGGCCGCGGAGTACACCTCGCGCGGCAACCTCGTCGGCGTGATCACCAACGGCACCGCGGTGCTCGGCCTCGGCGACATCGGCCCGCTCGCGGGCAAGCCGGTGATGGAAGGCAAGGGGTGCCTGTTCAAGAAGTTCGCCGGCATCGACGTGTTCGACATCGAACTCGCCGAGCACGACCCGGACAAGCTGGTCGAGATCATCGCCGCGCTGGAGCCGACGCTGGGGGGCGTGAACCTCGAGGACATCAAGGCGCCCGAGTGCTTCACCATCGAGCGCAAGCTGCGCGAGCGCATGAAGATCCCGGTCTTCCACGACGACCAGCACGGCACCGCCATCATCTCCGCGGCGGCACTGCTCAACGGCCTGGAACTGGTCGGCAAGCGGATCGGCGAGGTCAAGCTCGCGGTGTCGGGCGCCGGCGCGGCGGCGATCGCCTGCCTGGACGTGATGGTCGGTCTGGGCGTGAAGCGCGAGCACATCTTCGTCTGCGACTCGAAGGGGGTGATCCGCGAAGGCCGCGGCGACAAGCTCGACGAGTCCAAGCAGCGCTACTGCCAGAAGACCGACGCGAAGACGCTGGCCGACGTGGTCAAGGGCGCCGACGTCTTCCTCGGCTGCTCGGCGCCCGGCGTGATGAGCGCCGAAATGGTCAAGACGATGGCCGACAAGCCGGTGATCCTGGCCCTGGCCAACCCGGAGCCCGAGATCCGGCCGGAAGTGGCCAAGGAGGTGCGGCCCGACTGCATCATCGCCACCGGCCGCAGCGACTACCCGAACCAGGTCAACAACGTCCTGTGCTTCCCGTACATCTTCCGCGGGGCGCTCGATTGCGGCGCGACGAAGATCACCGAGGAGATGAAGCTGGCTTGCGTGCGCGAGATCGCCGCGCTGGCCAAGGCCGAGGCCAGCGTCGAGGTCGCGGCGGCGTACGCCGGCAAGGAGCTCGCGTTCGGGCCCGACTACATCATCCCGACGCCGTTCGACATCCGGCTGATCCTGCGCATCGCGCCGGCGGTGGCGAAGGCGGCGGCGGAGTCGGGCGTCGCGACGCGGCCGATCGAGGACCTCGAGGCGTACCGGCAGTCGCTCGGGCGCTTCGTCTACCAGACCGGCCTGTTCATGCGGCCGGTGTTCGCCGCCGCGAAGGCGAGCCCGGCACGCGTCGTCTACGCCGAGGGCGAGGACGAGCGCGTGCTGCGCGCCGTGCAGGTGGTGCTCGAGGAGGGCCTGGCGCAGCCGATCCTGGTCGGCCGTCCGGCGGTGATCCAGATGCGCATCGAGCGCGCCGGGCTCAAGCTGCAGGCGGGGCGCGACTTCGAGGTCGTCGACCCCGAGGACGATCCGCGCTTCCGCGAATATTGGGAGACCTACCACCAGCGCATGGGCCGCGACGGCATCTCGCCGGAAGCGGCCAAGGCCGCGGTGCGGCGCTCGAACACCTTGATCTCGTCGATCATGGTCCGGCGCGGCGAGGCGCAGGGCCTGCTGTGCGGCCTCGTCGGCCGCTACGACGGGCACCTGGACCACATCCGCCACGTCATCGGCCAGCGCGAGGGCGCGACGACGATGGCGGCGATGAACGCGCTGATGCTGCCGCAGCACACCCTGTTCATCACCGACACTTTCGTCAACGAGGAGCCGGGTGCCGAGGAACTGGCCGACATCGCGGCGATGGCCGCCGCCGAGGTGCATCGCTTCGGGCTGCCGCCGAAGGTGGCCTTCCTGTCGCACTCGGTGTTCGGTTCGTCGACGCGGCCTTCGGCGCGCCGGATGCGCGCCGCGCGCGACCTGTTCGTCGCGCGTCACCCGGACATCGACTGCGACGGCGAGATGCATGGCGACGCCGCGCTGTCGGAGACGGTGCGCCGCAACTACCTGCCCGACACGCGCCTGAGCGGGGTGGCCAACGTGCTGGTGCTGCCGAACCTGGATGCCGCGAACATCCTGTTCAACGTGCTGAAGGTGACCGGCTCGCACGGCGTCACGGTCGGGCCGATCCTGCTCGGCACCGCGAAGCCTGCGCACATCCTGACGCCGTCGTCGACGGTGCGCCGCATCGTCAACATGACCGCGCTGACGGTCGCCGACGCCGCCGACGCCGTCACCGCTTCGTAACCGCGTCCGCCGGTCGGGCATCGATAATCGCGGCGCCCGTTCCCTGGAGTCCCCGCCCATGCGCGCCACCAAGATCGTCGCCACCCTCGGCCCTGCGTCCTCGTCGCCAGAGGTGCTCGAGCGCATGATCCTGGCCGGTGTCGACGTCGTCCGACTGAACTTCTCTCACGGCAGCGCACAGGACCACATCGACCGTGCGACCCTCGTGCGCGAAGTCGCGAAGAAGGCCGGCAAGGAAGTCGCGATCATGGCCGACCTGCAGGGCCCGAAGATCCGCGTCGGCAAGTTCGAAGGCGGCAAGACCGAACTGACCGCCGGCCAGGCCTTCGTGCTGGATGCGGCGCGCACCGAACCCGGCGACAACGTGGCCGTCGGGCTGGACTACAAGGACCTGCCGCGCGACGTCAAGCCCGGCGACACGCTGCTGCTCAACGACGGGCTGCTGCGGCTGACGGTGGCCAAGGTGGTCGGCGAGCAGGTCCACACGACGGTGGTCGTCGGTGGCGAGTTGTCGAACAACAAGGGCATCAACAAGGCCGGTGGCGGACTGACGGCGCCGGCGCTGACCGCCAAGGACATGGAGGACATCCGCACCGCGATGAGCTTCCAGTGCGACTACCTGGCGGTCAGCTTCCCGAAGAGCGCGACCGACATGGAGATGGCGCGCCAGCT
>CALJUI010000477.1 GCA_937975735.1 uncultured Rubrivivax sp. | reverse complement strand
GATGTAGCCGTCGCTGAAGACCAAGTCGTTCATGCGGATGAACAGCGCGGCCCGCTTGACCGGGTCGAGCTCGACCTGGGCCGCCTCGAGCGCGGCGTCGTAGTCGGCGCTCTGCCAGCGGCTGATATTGCGGCTGGCCCACTTGCTGGCCTTCTGCGCCACCTCCCAGGTGCAGTACTGCTCCATGAAGACCTGCGGGTCGGGCTGGGTCATCGTGGTCGTGTACATCTGCATGTCCGACCAGAACTTCTGGTAGGTGTCCGGGTTGGCGAAGTCGCCGCCGAAGAACACCGAGGCGGTCACGCTCTTGAGCTCGAGGTCGATGCCGGCCTTCGAGCAGGCATCCTTGATGATGGCCTGCGTCTTCTGGCGCGGCTGGTTGACCGAGGTCTGGTAGACGAACTTGAGCTTGACATTGCCCTTGGCGCGAATGCCGTCCGAGCCCTTCTTCCAGCCCGCGGCCTCCAGCATCTTGTTGGCCTTGTCCACGTTGAACTCGAACTTCATGTTCGGGCTGCGGAACTTCTCGGGGTTGTTCAGGAAGTTCGCCGTGGCCACGCCGGTGCGGCCGTAGATGAAGTCCTGCACGCCCTGGCGGTCCACCAGCAGGCCCATGGCCTGGCGCACCGCCTTGTCGCTGAAGGCGGGGTGGCGGCTGCTGGCATGCCCACGCTCGCCCTCGACCTCGTTCCACGGGTCGGTGTAGTTGAGCTGGATGAACTCGATGTTGCCGCCGGAGACGATGTTGACCTTGCCCTTGCCGCCGTTCTCCAGCCGCTTGAGGATCTCGTCCTCGACCTGCAGGTTCCACGCGAAGTCGTACTCGCCGGTCTGCAGCACCGCGCGCGCGGCGCTGATGGCGGCCCTCGCCGTGGGCGTAGCCCTCGCGGCGTCCGGCGCTGATGGCGTCGCCGCCGCCCTTCATCTCGATGGCGTCGAAGTAGGGTCGGTTGGGCTGGTGGTACGCCGCGTTGGCCTCGCCGCGCAGCATGTCGCCCGGCTTGAAGTCGAGGAACTTGTACGGGCCGGTGCCCACCGGCTTGATGTTGGCCGGGTTGTCGCGCGACTTGGCACCGATGAAATCGGCGAACAGGTGCTTGGGCAGGATCATGCCGACGGTGCCGACCAGCGGCTCGGCCCAGAACGGCGTGGGCTTGGCGAAGACCACGCGCACCGTGTGGCTGTCGACCTTCTCGACCTTCAGGTCACGGTAGGTGCCCACGGTCACCGTGGCGGTGGCCGGGTCGCCTGCGTATTGGGCCGTGAACACCACGTCGTCGGCGGTGAAGGGCTTGCCGTCGTGCCAGGTCACGCCCTTCTTGAGCTTCCAGACCACGGAGCGGCCGTCGGCCGACAGGCCGCCGTTGTCGCGCGTGGGGATGCTCTCGGCGAGCACCGGCACCAGGTTGCCGTCCGGGTCCCAGGCCGCGAGCGGCTCGTAGAAGATGCGCGAGCCTTCCTGCTCCTTGGTGCCGGCGGCGAAGTGCGGGTTTAGGTGCACCGGGCCCTGCCACCACAGCAGCTTCAGCGTGCCGCCGCCGCCGCGCTTGGTCGGCTTGTACGGCAGCGCGGTCTGCGCCTGCGCCACGCCGGCGTGCATCAGCATCATGCCGGCCATCGGTGCCGTCAGGCCCAGGCCGAGCATCTGTTGCACGAAGCGGCGCCGCGGCAGCCGGCCCTCGCGCACGTCCTCGATCAGGTCACGAAGCTCACGCTCTTGCATCGATGTCTCCTGGCGGCGTGGTGCCGCCTGTCACGTGAGCGGATGCTAGCTGCGAGGACGGCCCGCGACATCCGGGTCGGCCCGGGGGCGCTGGCGGGTGCGGCGCGCTGGATACTCGGGGCCATGGATGCACCCGCCTTTCGCATCGACGGCCCGGACGAGGCCGCGGTGCCGCTGGTGCTCGACTCGCCGCACTCGGGCCGTGCGATGCCGCCCGACTTCCGCGCCGCCCGCACCGAGGCGGAGCTGCGCGAGTTCGAGGACTGCTTCATCGACGAGCTCTTCGGCGCCGTCACGGTGCGCGGCGCACCGTTGCTGGCCGCGAACTTTCCTCGCACCTACCTGGACGTCAACCGCGACGCCGCCGACATCGACCCGGCGCTGTTGGCCGAGCCCTGGCCTGACCCGCTGCGGCCGGGCAGCAAGAGCACCATCGGCAAGGGGCTGATCTGGCGCACGCTCGAGGGCGGGCTGCCGGTCTACGAGCGCAAGCTGTCGGTGGCCGAGGTGCAGCAGCGCATCGCCCGCTGCCATGCGCCGTACCACGCGGCGCTGAAGGCGCTGCTGGATGGCGCGCATGCGCGCTTCGGCCGCGTACTGCACATCAACTGCCACTCGATGGGGCCGACGACCAGCGTCACGATCGAGGGCGTGGCCGGCCAGCCCCGAGCTGACTTCGTGCTCGGCGATCGCGACGGCAGCACCTGCGACCCGTCCATCACCGAGTTCGTGCGTGCGCACCTGGCCGGCCTGGGCTATGACGTGCGCGTCAACGACCCGTTCAAGGGCGTCGAGCTGGTGCGTGCGTACTCGGACCCGGCCCGCGGCCGCCACAGCCTGCAGCTGGAGGTCAACAAGCGCCTGTACATGGACTGTGCGCGGCTGGAGCGCCACGAGGGCTTCGACACCGTGCGGGCCCGGCTGGGCACGCCGTTCGACGGCCTGGTGCATCACTGCGCGCCTGCGACGTCCGCCGCCTCGTCGGTTCCGCCCTGAGCACCATGACCTCCACCACGCCCCCCCGCCCAATCGAATTGCAGCCCGTGGACATCGCGCGCTGGCGCGACGGCGGCGGCACCGGCGTGCCCTGGGTGCACCACCTCGACTCCGGCCGCCCGGGCCCGCGCGTGATGGTGCAGGCGCTGACGCATGGCAACGAGCTGTGCGGCGCCATTGCGCTGGACTGGCTGCTGGCGCAGGGTGTGCAGCCGGCGGCCGGCACGCTGACGCTGAGCTTCGCCAACGTCGAGGCCTACCGGCGCTTCGACCCGGCCAGGCCCGACGCGTCGCGCTGTGTCGACGAGGACCTGAACCGCGTCTGGGCCGACGAGGTGCTGGACGGCCCGCGCGACTCGCTCGAGCTGCGCCGCGCACGCGAGCTGCGGCCCTTCGTCGACGCCGCCGAGCTGCTGCTGGACATCCACTCGATGGGCGAGCCCTGCGTGCCGCTGATGGTGTGCGGGCGCAGCGACAAGAACGCGCGCTACGCGAAGGCGCTGGGCGTGCCCGAGGTGCTGCTGATCGACACCGGCCACCCGGCGGGGCTGCGCATGGTCGAGCGCGGCGGCTTTGGTGACGAGGCCAGCGACAAGCGCGCGCTGCTGATCGAGTGCGGCCAGCACTGGGAGCGCGCCGCGGCCGACGTGGCCGTTGACACGCTGGTGCGCTTCCTGGCGTTGACCGGCGTGGTGGACGCGGCTTGGGCGCGCCGGCACCAGAGCGTGGCCGCGCCGGGCCCGCAGCGGCTGATCCGCGTCACCGAGGCCGTGGTCGCGCGTTCGACGGATTTCCGGTTCCTGGTGCCGGTCGAGGGTCTCGGCGCGGAAGGGATCGCGGCGCAGCGACGGGCACGACGTGGAGGCGCACACGATGGCCCCGTGGATGCGGGGCTCGCCCATGGGGCGCAGGATCTCGTGCTCCACGTCGTCCAGCGACAGCTCGCGGCCGCGGCTCGAGCGCACG
>CALJUI010000476.1 GCA_937975735.1 uncultured Rubrivivax sp. | reverse complement strand
TGGTGGCGTCCTTGCCGGCGTTGAAGCGGTGCGCCGGCGTGAACTCGACCGGCGCCGCGCCCTTCTTCAGCTCGATCACGAGGTGGGCGTGGTCGGGCTGCGGCGGCGCGGGCCGAAAGCCCAGCACCACCTGCATCTGCCGGCGCAGATGGCGTTCGGTGAACCGGTTCAGCCGTGCCTGCGGCCGGCGCAGCAGGCGCAGGAAGGTCAGCAGCAGCGCCAGGTGCGGCGGCGTGCGCCCGTCGTCGCGCGCCGTCAACGCCGCCAGCGCCGTCGCGTCGCCGGCCGGGAACCAGGCCGACCAGTCGCCATCGGGCGTGTCGGGCGTGTCGTGGTAGTGGCGAATCAGCGGCGCCAGCGCGCGCAGCGCCTGCAGCAGCGCGACGGTGTCGCGGTCGTCGAGCGGCGCCGACGCCGGATCGCGCCGCGGATCGTCGCGCTCGGGCCGGGCGGTGCCGGTCGGCGCGAGCGGGCGCGGGGCGAGGCTCATGCGGCCCCCGGCGCGACTTCGTCGCGCCGCTCGTTCGCATCGCCCAGGTAGTACGGGTAGACGAGGTTGAACCGCGAGTTGGTGCTGCGCAGCTCGTACTCGAGCCGGATCTGCAGCTGGCCTTCGACCGCGAGCGTGTCGTCGAGCGTCAGCGCCAGCACCTTGATGCGCGGTTCGTGCACCAGCAGCGTCGTGCGGATGCGGTCCTCGAGCATCGTGCGCATCGTCGTCGACAGCGGCTCGAACAGCAGCGGGCTCAGGTCGAGGCCGAAGCCCGGCCAGAGCACCCGCTCGCCGGGGCGGGTGCCGAAGAGGATCGTCAGGCTCTGCTCGACGTCGACCCGGTCCTCGGCCATCGCCGCCTGGCCGGCCTCGAAGCGCGGCGGGAAGGCGAAGCCGCGGCCGAGGAAGGTGGGCACGTCGCTGCTCATCGATGCCCCGCCCTCAGCCCAACTGCACCGCGGCGCCGGCGACCTTGACGACGCCGCCGCTCTTGACGTCGGTGCTCGCCGCGCCTTCGAGCTTGAGCGCCAGGCCTGCGCTGACCTCGGTGGAGGCGCCCGACTCGAGCGTCGCGTTGCTGCCGGCGACGAGCTTGAGCGCGCTCGCGCTCTCGATCGAGATGCCGCCGCCGTCGAGCACGATCTTGTTGCCGTTGGTGTCCTCGATGGTGATGCCGCCGGCCTGGTCGTCGAGCACCAGCCGGTTGCCGCCGGGCGTGGCCAGCGTGACCGCCTTCGTGTCGTCGTCGAAGTGCAGCTCGATGCCGCTGCGGCTGGTGTAGCCCTTGAGCGCGTTGTCGTTGGCCGCGGCCATCGGCGCGGGCTTGGCGCTGCTGTGCAGCATGCCCAGCACCACCGGCTGGCGCGGGTCGTCGTCGAGGAAGCCGACCAGCACCTCGTCGCCGATCTCCGGGCGCATGACCCAGCCGCGCTCTTCGCCGGCGTCGAGCGCGCAGACCCGCGCCCACACGCCGTCGTCGCCGGCGTTCACGAGCGGCAGCCGCACGCGCACGCGGAACTCGCCGCCCGGGTCCTCCAGGTCGACCACGACGCCGGCCTGCAGACCCGCCACCGGCGCCAGCAGCGACGCCGTGCGCTGCCGCTGCAGGCGCTGGCGCAGGGCCGGGTCGGCGTCGACGCCGCCGATCTGCAGGTGTGTCTTCCAGCCCTGCGCGGTGTCGAACTCGTGGCGAACGCCGGTGACCAGCACCTGGCCGCCGAAGCGCTCGCCGACGCCGGCCAGCGTGACCGTGTCGCCCGGCAACACCGTCGCGAGGCCATGGCACTTGGCACGCGCGCCGACGTGGTTGACCCGCGCCCGCGTGATCTCGGCGCCGGCCAGCGCGGCCGCCTCGTCGTCGGCGAGCGCGGCGTGCACCAGGGTGCGCCGCTCGGCACCGATCGCCTCGGCCAGCGTGTCGGGCTCGAGGTTGCCCGGCGTGTCGAAGGGTGGCGGATCGCCGTCCTGCTCGCTCACCCTCTGGTCGGCGGCCGCCCAGTGCGCGGCGCTCACCTGCGCCGCGTGGCCACGGCCGTCGATCTCGCCGTCGAAGTCGAGCAGGGTCGAGCCGAACTCCAGCGTGGCCACCGCGTCGGCCAGCGCCGGCGCCCGCACCGCGAGCGCATCGCCGCGGGTCAGCACCAGCAGGCCGTTGGCGGCGGCGCGGGCGTTGATGAAGTCCCAGTCGCTGCAGTCGTGCTGCACCAGCTGGGGGTGGGCGACGTCGGTCGCCTCCACCTCGACCGGCAGGCCGGCGGCGCCGACCAGGGCCTCGATGACCTCGGCGTCGGTCTGGTCGAAGAAGTTCGCGCTGCGCCGCACGCGCGCCAGCCGCGTCGCCGCGTGGCGGCCGTCGACGATCAGCAGCGGCGGCGCCGATTCGCGCACGCGCAGGCGCTGGCGCACGACCAGGCCCTTGAAGACGACCCGCTCCTCGCCGCGCGCGCCGGCGCTGACCTCGAGCTCGGCGCCCGGCACGAAGAGCCCGAGGTCCGACAGCGCGAAGCGGCTCTCGCTGGCGTCGCCGTCGGCATAGCTCAGCCGCACGCTGGCGATGCGGTTGGCGGCGGCGACCACGCTGACGGCGACCAGCGCGTGTTCGCGGGGCACCACCTCGCCGCCGACCTTCACCGTGAAGGCGCGGTGTTCGGCGCGGATCGGCAGGGTGCGCTCGGTCGGCATCGTCGGCCGGTCCTCAGCTCGCCAGCGGCGGGAAGCGCACGCGCGTGCCGGCCGGCAGGTGGCGCGCGCCGTCCAGGCCGTTCGCTTCGGCGACCTTCAGGTACAGGCCCGGGTCGCCGTAGATCTGGTGGCACAGCGCGGCCAAGGTGTCGCCGGCGCGCAGCACGCGCACATGGGTCAGGTCGGGCGAGCTGTCCTGCGCCAGCGCGACGCGGGTCTGGTCGTCGACCGCGTCGACGAAGGTCGCGCTGATGACGGCGCGCAGCGGCGTGCCGTCGGCCTTGAACAGCTTGTAGGCGATCGACGCGCTCTTGAGCACGCAGCGCTTGACCTGGACCCGCCCCCAGGCGATCAGCAGGTGGTTCGGCCGGTGGATGTCGCCGTTGTAGCCGGTGACCGTCTGGAAGTGCTCGACCTCGTTCTGCACGTCGATCTTGACGCCGTTCGCGCCGGTGCCGTCGAGGAAGAAGGCCAGCGTCAGGTCGCCCGGCTTGACCTTCTTGAAGTCCATCCGGCTGCCCGTGGTGCCCGAGCCCTGCGCGCTGTCGTACTCCATCTCGTAGGCCAGCGTGATCTCGTTCGGGTTGACGTAGGCCTCGAAGGTGTCGACCAGCGCGCTCTCGGCGTAGTCCGGCGCCGAGTAGGCGCGGACCAGCAGTTTCTCGAGTCGCCCGCTGGCCATCGATCAGGGCTCCTCGCGCTCGCGCAGGATCTCGAGCACGCGCTCGACGCACTCGTCGACCAAGGCCTGCCGGTCGGACACCGGCGCTGGCGTCGGCCCTGCGGCCGGCGCCGCCGCCGGCGGGGTGCCGCCGACCTCGACCTGGATCACGACCTCGTTGACGTAGACGGGCATGGTGGCGCTCCTGTCAATCCTTGCGCAGGCGGAAGTGGCGATAAGCGAGGGTCAAGGTCTCCACCACGAAGGCATTGGCACTGGCGTTGAAGTCCGACACCGACCACTTCACCGGGAAGGCGCCGATCACGTGCCAGCTCATCAGCGGTTCGTGGGCCTCGTTCAGCAGCGTCACGTCGACGTCCTGCGGTTCGACGTCGAGGTCCTCGATGCACTGGCGCGCCCAGTCCCACACCGCGCTCTTCTTCAGCAGCCCGCGCTTGAGCACCAGGTCGCCGTACTTGGCGCGGCCGGGGTAGCGCTGCACGAAGCGGTTCTCGCCGCCCTCGGCCATCTCCTCGGTGGCGACCTCGATCGTCAGGCCGCCGACCTCGGTGAAGCGCAGGTCGTCGGCGACCGGCTGGAGGCCCTGCACCTCCACCTTGAAGTGGAAGCCGACGGGGGGCGTGAACATGGCGGGCCCGCGATCAGTCGTTCTGCAGCTCGAGCCCCTCGTGCGCGATCTCGATCGACTCGATCGCCACCTCGTTGCCGCTGGCCTTCAGGCCCGGGCCCTCGACCTTGACCGGGAACGCGTTCTGCACCTTCCAGGTCATTACCGGCTCGTGGTTCTCGTTGAGCAGCGAGACGACGATGTCGCGCCGCTCGACCTGGTTCAGCTTGATCGTCGACAGCCACTGGAAGAACTCGTTGTCCGCCTTGACGATGCCGCGCTTGAGCGTGACGTTGCCGAACTTGCGCAGCCCCGGCATCTTGATCGACGAGTACTCGGGGAACGAGCCGTCGCGGTACTCGATGGCCTGGTTCTCCTGGGTGAGGCCGGTGACCTCGGAGAAGCCGATGCGCGTGCCGCCCCACTGGACGGTGAAGTGGAAGACCGGAAGGGGGTATTGCTGAGGCATGGAGGGCTCCCTTGATCAGCTCGTCTGCAGCTTGTGCGAGAACTTCAGGATGATGAATTCGGCCGGCCGCACCGCGGCCATGCCGATCTCGACGTTCATGCGCCCCTCGAGGATGTCCTGCGCGTTCATCGTCGTGCCGAGGCCGCAGCGCACGAAGAACGCGTCCTTGGTCGTCGCGCCGGCGAGCGCGCCCTCGCGCCACTTCTGCGTCAGGTAGTTCTCGATCATTCCGCGCACCTTGACCCAGGTGTTGGCGTCGTTGGGCTCGAAGACGGCCCAGTAGGTGCTCTTCTTGACCGACTCCTCGACCATGTTGAAGAAGCGCCGCACCGAGACGTAGCGCCACTCGTTGTCGTTGCCGGCCAGGGTGCGCGCGCCCCACACCAGCGTGCCCTTGCCGGCGAAGGCGCGCAGCGCGTTGATCGACTTGCCCGTCGTCGCGTCGACGTTGAGCTCGTCCTGGCGGGCGTTGTCCAGCCGCACCATGGGCTCGACGACGTCGGCCACGCCGACGTTGGCCGGCGCCTTCCAGACGCCGCGCGCGGTGTCGGTGGCGGCGTAGACGCCGGCCACCGCGCCGCTCGGCGGCACCACGACGTAGTGGTCCAGCAAGGCCAGCTTGGCGGCGTTGTAGGCGGCGGTGGCGGAGGTCTCGAGCGTGGACAGCGCCGCCGCGGTGCCGCCGTCGATCGTCACGTCGACGTTGCTCTCGTCGGGCAGCACGTGGTGGTTGATGCTCGAGCGCAGGAAGGGGTAGTACAGCGCGCCGTACTTCAGGTTGTTGTTGCCGACCCGTGCGCGGTTGGCCGTCAGCGCCGTGCCGTCCTGCGCCGCGTCGCCGCCGAACAGGTCGAGGATCGCGAAGCGGTCCTTCAGCAGCCCGCACTGCGCGAGCATCGCCTGCGCCAAGGTGTCGTAGCCGGTGCCAGACAGCCGCACCGCCTCGGGGCAGACGAGCAGGGTCGGCTCGTCCTCGAGCTGCACCGCGGCCAGCCCGCGCTGCAGGTCGGCCAGCGCGATCGGCATCGCGTAGCTGCCGACCGAGACGATGAAGCACTTGCCGCCGCCGTTGTCGAAGAACATCTTGACCGCGTACCACAGCAGGTAGCTCAGCGCTGGCGGCGTGACGCTGGCGCGGAAGCCGGCGCCCTCGGTCGTCAGCGCGACCGCGATGTCGGGGCCGTCCGGGCCGCCGTAGTACTGCTCGAACTCGGCGAAGCTGTAGATCTTGGTCGGGCGGTCGACGAGGTCGTCGGCGACCGTCTTGCGGGCGCGGCCGGTGTAGCCGATGAAGGCCGGAATGGCGGTCTCGACCTCGGCCACCGAAGGCGGGAAGACGGAGATCTCTTCGACGTAGACGTCGGGGGTGCGGTAGGTCGGCATGCGCGGGCTCCTCGGCTCAGCTCTGGCTCAGGTGGACGACGAATTGCGCGTCGTGGCGGTCGGCGCCCGGCTGCGGCAGGTGGCCGATCAGCACGTCGCCGTTGCGATGCAGGGCCACGCCGGTGGGGCCGCGCGCGCGTCGCGCGACCTCGGCCTGGGCCTGGAACAGCGCGATGCGCGCGCTGCCGCTCGGGTCCAGCAGGGCGGGGTCCAGATGGGTGGCGTCGAAGGCCGCGGGCAGCACGCGGTCGAAGACGATCGCCGGCCGGCCCTCGGCGCCGAAGCCGTCGTCGACCACCTGCAATTGGTCGAACTCGGCGGCGCCGAAGCGGTTCGCGACGACGTAGTAGCGCAGCCGGTCGCTGCGCGCATCGAAGGGCAGCACGAAGTCGCGGCCCGCGGCGACGTGCCCGGCGCTGGGCGTCAGCGCCAGCACGCCCCAGGCGCCGACGAGGTCCGGGGCGACCAGCAGCGTGCGCGACACCGGTGCCCCCGCGCCCTGTTCCTCGAGCCGCCACTCACCGCGGGTGAAGGCGCCGTCGGGCGTCCAGGCCTCTTCGCCGGGGCCGAGCGTGGTGCTCGCGCGCATCACGTCGGCGCCGTCGAACAGGCGCAGCGTCAGCGGCCGCTCGGCGCTGCGCGGCTCGAGTCGCAGCTGCTCGCCGACGATCTGCACGCCGCGTGCCGCGCCGAGCGCATCGGCATCGGCGCGGTTGTCCCACAGCGCCGCCTCGCCGCGCGGCAGGCCCTGCGGCACCGTGATCGACGCGAACGAGGCCTCGCGCGGCGCGAGGCCGAAGCGCAGCGTGAGCCCGGTCGGGTCGGTCAGCGGCTGGTCGGCGTCGTCGAGCTCGATCAGCACGTGCAGCCGGCCTTCGCGCTCGCGCGCCAGCAGGTGCGCGCCGGCCAGCGCGCGCTGGGTGGACGGCGGCACGACGAAGCGCAGCGCATCGCAGCGGCCGCCGAAGAAGGCGTGCCGGACCTCGACGGTCCAGAGCGGACGGAAGCGGATGCGGGCCATGTCAGTTCCGCACGGCCGTTCCGAAGGAACTGACCTCCCCCTCGGGGGGAAACGAGCGCAGCGAGTCAGGGGGTCGTTTCATCTCAGCGCCCAGTGAACGTGGCGTCCACGGTGGTGATCGGCAAGCCCGTGCCGGCCGGCTCCTGGTCCTGCAGCGACACGACGCGCATCCGGTACACCGCGCAGGGCAGGTGCTTGGCGCCCAGGCAGGCCCACAGCTGGTTGAGCTGCTCCGGGCCGTAGCTGATCAGGTCCATCGCCAGCCGCTCGGTGCCGGCGGGCAGCGCGGGACTGTCGGTCGGCGTGAACAGCGGCCGGGCCTGGAAGAAGGCGAGGATGTGCGACAGCGTGCGCAGCGCCTGGTCGTACTGCTGGAAGCGGCCGGCGAAGAGCACCACGAGGTTCAACCGCAGCGGCGGCGGCAGCCGCACCTCGCGGCCGCCGACGATCGTGCGCTCCGGCACCTGCTCGCGCAGCGCGCGCTCCTCGTCGATCTGGAACAGGGTCAGGCGCGTCGTGTCCAGCGGCACGACCCAGTTGCCGCGTTCGTCGGCGATGGGTCCGGCGCTGACCGCGCCGAGCTCGGTGCCGGTGCGCTTGAGCAGGTGGGCGTTGACCTCATCGGCCACGAAGGACAGGGCGGCGTCGATCACGATCGGGCCCTTTTAGGACTCGACCCCGGGGGTCACAAACCCCAGTTCTAGGGGCCTTCGATCGGCGCGCGTGACAATGCCGCATGGATCATCCGAAGGTCATCGACTGCACCGCGCACTGGCTGCGCGCCGCGGTCATCGGGCTGAACCTGTGCCCGTTCGCGAAGGCGGTGCACGCGCGCGGGCAGATCCGCTGGGTGGTCAGCGACGCGACCGACGAAGACGCCTTGCGGCAGGATCTGGTGCACGAATTGCGCGTCCTCGCGGCGGCCGACCCGACACAAATCGACACCACTTTGCTGGTGCACCCGCAGGTCCTCGCCGGCTTCGACGACTACAACCAGTTCCTCGACGTCGCCGACGCGGCGCTGCATTCGCTATCGCTCGACGGCGTGCTGCAGATCGCGAGCTTCCATCCGCAGTACCGGTTCGAAGGCACCGAAGCGGACGACATCGCCAACGCGACGAACCGCTCGCCGTTCCCGACATTGCACCTGCTGCGCGAGGCGAGCATCGAGCGCGCGGTCGCATCGACGCCGGACGCGGCCGACATCTACGAGCGCAACATCGCGACGCTGGAGCGCCTGGGTGCCGCTGGCTGGGCGCGGCTGATGCGCCCGTAGCGCCTAGTAGCCGACCGCCTGCCCCTCGCGGCGCGAATCGCTGGCCGCGACATAGCCGTCGTCGGCGTCGTCGCTGAGGCGCCAGATGAACTGGCCGGAGCCGAAGTCCATGTACGAGTCGCGCGTCTCCTGCAGCGCGTGGCCGCGCTCGCGCAGCGCGTCGACCAGCGTCTCGGCCATCGTGTGCTCGCAGTCGATCTTCAGGCCGCGGTCGACCTTCCAGCGCGGCGCATCGCAGGCGGCCTGCGGCTGCTGCGCGTGCACGAGCATGCGCACGAGGGTCTGCAGATGGCCCTGTGGCTGCATGTTGCCGCCCATCACGCCGAAGCTCATCTGCGGCCGGCCGTCCTTCGTCAGGAAGCCGGGGATGATGGTGTGGAAGGGCCGCTTGCCCGGCGCGACGACGTTCGGGTGCTTCGCGTCGAGCGTGAAGCCGTGGCCGCGGTTCTGCAGGCTGACGCCGACCCCCGGCACGACGATGCCGCTGCCGAAGCCCATGTAGTTCGACTGGATCAGGCTGACCATCATGCCGCCCTCGTCGGCGG
Organism: uncultured Rubrivivax sp.; assembly: GCA_937975735.1. Classification (GTDB taxonomy): domain Bacteria; phylum Pseudomonadota; class Gammaproteobacteria; order Burkholderiales; family Burkholderiaceae_C; genus Rubrivivax. The sequence goes on along the minus strand of CALJUI010000476.1, from coordinate 1,433 downwards.
CGCTCAGGTAGATCGTGCCGCCGGTCGGCGGCGTGCCATGCGCGAAATCCTGCGCACGCTTCGGGTCGATGCGTTTCGCGCGCTCGGCGAGGTAGCCGTCGTCGAGCAGGTCGGCGGCGGTCACCTCGGTCATCGCGCGTTCGTCGGCCACCCAGCGGTAGGTGTCGGCGAAGGCGAGCTTCATCGCCTCGATCTGCAGGTGCTGCGACTCGACGCTGTCGACCGGGAAACGGTCGATGTCGAGCTTCGCGAGCATGCCCATCGCCATCAGCCCGGCGATGCCCTGGCCGTTCGGCGGGATCTGGTGCACGGTGTGGCCGGCGAAGTCCTTGGCGATCGGCGTCACCCATTCGGGCGCATAGCCGGCGAGGTCGGCCTCGGTCATCGCGCCGCCGTTCGCCTTCGCGTGCGCGGCCAGCGCGGCGGCGACCTCGCCGCGGTAGAAGGCCTCGCCCTTGGTCGCGGCGATCTTGCGCAGCGTCGCGCCCGCTTCGGCGAACACGAAGCGCTCGCCCGGTGCCGGCACGCGGCCGCGCGGCAGGAAGGCCTGCGCCCAGCCGGGCTGGTCCTGCAGCAATGGCGCGGCCTTGGCCCACTTGTCGGCGGTGACGACGCCGACGCCGTAGCCGCGCTCGGCGAGTTCGATCGCCGGCGCCAGCAGGTCGGCGAACGGCAATTTGCCGAACTTCGCCGACAGCGCCATCCAGCCGGCCACGGCGCCGGGCACGGTGACGCTGTCCCAGCCGCGCATCGGCATCTGCTCGCCGTGCTTGCGCACGAAGTACTCGCGCGTCCACGCCGCCGGCGCGGTGCCCGAGGCGTTCAGGCCGTGCAGCTGGCGGCCGTCCCAGAGGATCGCGAAGCTGTCGCTGCCCAGGCCGTTCGAGCAGGGCTCGACGATCGTCATCGCCGCGGCGGTGGCGATCGCCGCGTCGACCGCGTTGCCGCCGGCGCGCAGCATCTGCAGCCCGGCCTGCGCGGCCAGCGGCTGCGAGGTGGCGACGACGTTGCGCGCGAACAGCGGGCTGCGCACGGTGGGGTAGGGGTTGGTCCAGTCGAAAGGCATGGGCGGCGGCCGGGCGAAGAGGGCGATGACGGACTCTACCCCGCGGCCAGCCACGCTGCCGGCCGCTGCTATCGTGCCGGCCATGTGCGCCGCCCGCCGCCCCGACCCCGCCGCCGCGCTGGTCGGCTCGATCGCGCTGCGCGGCGTCGGCGGCGCGGCCTTCACCGAGCAGCGGGTGCGCCTGCTCGAGGCGATCGAGCGGCACGGGTCGCTGAGCCGCGCCGCGGCGTCGCTGCCGATGTCCTACAAGGCCGCCTGGGACGCGCTCGACCAGCTCGACCGGCTCGCCACCGAGCCGCTGGTGCAACGCCGCGCCGGCGGCCGCGCCGGCGGCGGCACGCGGCTGACTGACGAGGGCCGGCGCATC
>CALJUI010000475.1 GCA_937975735.1 uncultured Rubrivivax sp. | reverse complement strand
GCGAGCCGGTGAGGCTCGTCGACCTGGCTCGGCAGCTGATCCGGCTGCCCGGGCATGCCCATGGCGAGATCGGCATTGAGTTCACCGCGATGCGGGCGGGGGAGAAGCTGTACGAGGAGTTGCTGGCCGATGACGACCGCACGCTGCCGACGCCGGTGCCGGCGCTGCGGCTGGCGGTGCTGGCCTCGGCCCACGAGGACATCATCGAACGGGTGAGCCTCGTGGCCACCTCGTCCCCGGTCCCTGACCGGCAAGTCCAGCAGCTCCTGCGTACCTGGGTCGACGAGTATCGCCCCGCTGGCTCTTGACGCTGGTCAGCGCCTGCCGACGCCTTCGTACTCGATCCCCATCGACCGCATCAGTTCCGGATCCCACTGGTTGCGACCGTCGAAGACCACCGGCTGCTTCAGCGCTCGCTTCAACAGATCGGTGTCTGGCGATCGGAATTCCTTCCACTCGGTGACGAGCAGGAGGGCATCGGCATCGGCCAGCGCGTCGGCGGCGCTCGAGGCGAAGTGCAGTCCGGGAGTTCCCGCCAACGCTCGCTTCGCCTCGGACGTGGCGACCGGGTCGTACGCCCGGATGACCGCGCCGCGGCGCGCGAGCGCCCGCACGATCGCCAGACTGGGCGCCTCGCGCATGTCGTCGGTGTTGGGCTTGAAGGCCAGCCCCCAGATGGCGAAGCTGCGGCCGACCAGCGACTCACCGAAACGCGCCACCACCTTGTCGACGAGCACCGTCTTCTGTCGCTCGTTAGCCGCTTCGACGGCGGCCAGCACCTGAAGCTCGACGCCTTGTTCGCGCCCGGCGTGGATCAGCGCCTTGACATCCTTCGGGAAGCAACTGCCACCGTAGCCGGTGCCGGCGTAGAGGAAGTGCGAGCCGATGCGCGGGTCGGACCCGATCCCGCGGCGTACCAGCTCGATGTCTGCACCGACCCGCTCCGCCAGGCGCGCGAGCTCGTTCATGAAGCTGATGCGCGTGGCCAGCATGGCATTCGCGGCGTACTTGGTCAGTTCGGCGCTGCGCGGGTCCATCAACTGCAGCCGGTCGGACTGGCGCATGAAGGGCTGGTAGATCGCGCGCATCAGCAGGATCGCGCGTTCGTCGTCCGCGCCGACGATGATGCGGTCTGGGCGCATGCAGTCCTCGATGGCGGCGCCTTCCTTCAGGAACTCGGGGTTCGAGACGACGGCAAACTCGAGCGCGAGTCCGCGCGCCTTCAGCGCCGCGCGCACGGTGTCGCGCACGCGCTCCGCGGTGCCGACCGGCACAGTGCTCTTGTCGACGATGACCTTGTAGTCGGTCATGTGGCGGCCGATGTCGGCCGCCGCCGCCAGCACGTACTGCATGTCGGCCGAGCCGTCCTCGTCCGGCGGCGTGCCGACACCGATGAACTGCAGCGTGCCGTGGCCGACGGCCTTGCCCACATCGGTCGTGAACTCCAGTCGCCCCGCTGCGGCATTGCGGTGAACGATGGCCTCCAGGCCGGGTTCGTGGATCGGGATGCGGCCCTGTTTCAGGCCGTCGATCTTGCCGGCGTCGATGTCCAGGCAGAGGACATGGTTGCCGACTTCGGCCAGGCATGCGCCGGTGACGAGACCGACATAGCCGGTGCCAATGACAGTGACTTTCATGGGGATGCTAGCGAGCGGCGGCCGGGGGCCGCGGCGGGGAAGACGCGTGGCCTGAAGTCTAGCCTGCCGGCGGCGTCAGTTCGCCGGGAAGTACTGCCAGATGGTGGTGCCCGCGGTGTCGCGATGCCCGCCGAGCATGACGATGGTGCCGTTGTACTCGACCAGTGAGGCCGCATGCCGAACCCCGATTTCCGGGCGGCCAGGCAGTAGGCGGTAGCGGATGCAGTCAGGCGCGAAGTAGACCTCGGCGGTGGTGTTCAGCTGGGTGCCGACCGAACCGCCGGCCACGTAGCAGCCGCTGGCCGTGGCCAGCACGCTGATGTGGGTGCGTGCCGAAAAGCCGGCGTCGTCGGATTCCTTGCGCCAGGCGACACCGTCGGCGGAAGACCAGACGTCGCGATGCTCGGCGACGGTCTCAGACAGCTGATGACCGGGCATCGCGAGCTTGAGTCCTCCGCCGACGAGGTAGAGACGCTGCCGGAAGACCATGCTGCCGTGGATCAGCCCGCGCCCGGCCCAGGGCGCGGCAGTTTGCACTTGCTGCCAAAGGCGACCGTCGTCGCTGGCCCAGCTGTCGCTGAAGCCGATCGCGTAGCACTCGGGTGCGAAGGCGCAGTCGGGAGTCGGCCCCCAGGTCTGGCCGCCGAAGACGAGCAGCCTGTCGTCGAGCGAGGCGGCCATCACGCTGTAGCGGCCGCCGAATTCGGCGCTGCCGCTCTCGCGAGTCCAGGCCACCCCGTCGCTGGACGACCAGACGTCGTCGTGAAGGTCACCGCCGACGACCCAGAGCCGGTCGCGGTGCACGACCCAGCCAGCGCCATGACGGCCGGCCCAGGGCGCGCCCGGATTCAGCAGGGACCAGTGGACGAGGTCGCGCGAGAACCAGACCTCGCTGCTGAGACCGGTGTCGCTGCTCCAGCCGCCGATCAGGTAGAGGCCGCCGTCCTTGGCGAGCAGGCCGGCGCCATCTCGCCAGCCCCAGGACTCGGCACGCTGGATCGCCCGCCAGCTGGCACGCCGGTGCACCGAGACCCGACGAAAGCGTCCCGGCGAGATCTCGATGTCGACATCGAGGTCGAATCCGGGCAGCGTCCATTCGCGCTGCGCCAGCCCGTTGGCGTCGGCGACATCCACACGTATCGTCAGCGGTGGCGGCGGATCGCAGTCCGGCGCGACGGTGAGGTACAGCACGGTCCCGTTGTCGTGCAGTACCGCCTCGCCGCAGTGGCGTTCGCGGGCTGCGACCAAGGTCGGAGGCGACGGGGCGACGACCTGGGGCGTTTCGTCTCGCCTCGATGGATCGGTGCCGCCGCAGGCCGTCACGGCCAACGCCAGCACGGCGACCCAGTACGCGGCGAACCGGCGCCGTCGGTTGGCGAGCCGGCCTTCGGTGCCGGCCGCGGTCGTGGACATGCTGTCGATCCTCCGAGAGCGCCTCGACCTTTCAGGGCGGGAGCCTCGTCCTCGGGACGGGTCGGCGGCGCACCGGCAGTCTGCGACGCGGGTGAAGTCATGACCGCTGGAAAAGCGGCCTGCGCGGGTCCCTGATCGACGTTTGGTGCGTGACGTCGGCGCGCGATCAGCGCCTGCGGGCCGTGGCGTTCAGGGCCTGCAGCATGTCGCCCGCCAGAGCCTGGCGGTCGTAGCGTCGGGCCGCCCGAAGCCCCGCCTCGCGCAGCTGCGCGCGGAGCGCCGCGTCGTCGCGCAGCCGCAGCAGGCCGTCGACCAGCGCCTGCACGTTCTCGGGCTCGAAGACGAGGCCGACACCTTCGCGCTCGACGATGCGCGCCGACTCCCCAGCCACGCCATGCAGCACCGGGATGCCCATGCCCATGCACTCGAACAGCTTGCTCGGAATCACGGTGGTGAACAGCTCGGTGCGCCGCAGATGGATCACCGAGACGTCGAGCAGCGACCAGTAGCGCGCCACCTCGTCCTTGGGCACGGTGTCGACGAAGCGCACGTTCGCCAGGCCCAGGCGCACGGCCTCGTCGCGCAGCGCCGCCTTCCGCGCGCCGTCGCCGAGCAGCATCAGGCGGATGTCCTGCCCCTCGGGCCTCGACTGCAGCTGCGCCATCGCCTGCAGCAGGGTCTCGAGCGCATGGGCCATGCCGTGCGTGCCGACGTAACCGGCGACGAAGCAGCCTTCGAGCCCGAGCTCGGCCTGCAGCGCCCGGTCCTTCGGGCGGGGCGCGAAGCGGTGGATGTCGACGCCATTGGTGATAACGTCGATCTTGGCGCCGTCGATGCCCCGCGCGATCAGGGCATCGCGGAAGGCGTGCGTCACCGAGACGACGCGCGCGGCGCGTCGGTAGAGGAAGAGCTCGAGCCTCTCGAGCCAGCGGATCGCCGCCGAGTCATCCATCGCGCCGACCGCCTTGATCGACTCCGGCCACAGGTCGCGCAGCTCGAAGACGAAGGGCACGCGCTTGAGCGCGCCGACAGCCCAGGCCGCCACTGCGGTGAAGAACTGCGGCGAGGTGCCGACGACGATGTCGACGCGGCGCACGAACAGGCTGGCCAGGAAGGCCGTCAGCATGTAGCTGCAATAGTCTGCGACGCGCTTCGCGAAGCCCTCGTTGGCGGTGATGTAGCTCCAGACGCGGATCACGCGGATGCCATCGATCGTCTCCTGCTGCCACAGGCGGTTGCGGTAGCCGGCGAAGACCCGGCCGGTCGGGAAGTTCGGTGCGCAGGTGATCACGGTGACCCGTGCGCCGGCGGCGACCCACTGCCGGCAGTGCTCGTGCGTGCGGCTGGCCGGCGCGTTGACCTCGGGCGGGAAGTTGTCGCTGAGGAAGAGGATGTGCATGGCGTGATCAGGCTGGCCAGGTGATGCGGACGGCGGCGCGACCGTCGGCGAGCTCGAGCTCCAGCGTCGTGGCGTCGACGCGTTCACCGAAGCGAAGCGCATGCTGCGTCGTCGTCGGCGCGGCGGTGCCGCCGGCCAGGATGTCCAGGCGAGCGCGCTCGGTGCCGCCTTCGTTCAGCCGCCACCCGCGCCCGCCGTCAGGTGCGAGCTCGAGCCCCGGCGCGAAGTGCAGGCGTGCCGTCGCCGGCCCCGGCAACGACGGCTCGATCCGGTCGTCGACCTCGAGCGCGCCGGCATCGAGCCGCCAGCGGCGATGATGACGCGGCGCGCCGGCGAGGTGCGCATAGCCGTCGTGCGAGCCCTCGACGACGACCTGTGCACCGCTGTCGTCGAACCGCACCGGCCCCGGCCGTGCGCGGCGACCGACGCGGAAACCCGACCAGACCTAGGACGAATCGATGTCGCCGATCTGCACCGTGCTGTGCGCGGCGGTGCCGCGTTCCCAGGTCCGGCGCGGGCCGCTGCCGTAGACCGAGGTGCCGCGGTTGACAATCAGTTCGCGCCCGCCGACCGACAGCTCGAAGCACAGCGTGTCGGCATGGGCATGACCGGGCAGGTAGTCGGGGCCGACCGGGGCGACGTCGATGAAGGCCGTGGCGGTGCCGCGCGTGGCGCGCACATAGCCGCTCGCCGCCAGATGGGTCGTGGCGGCGCCCGGCGGTGCATGCACGCCCAACGCGGTGGCGTACCGCTCCAGGGCATCGGTGGTCGGTGCGATGCCTTCGGCGCCGTCGTTGAAGCGCGCCAGCGCGCCCCCGGGGTGGCGCAGGCAGCGCTGCCAGTGCAGCATCCCACTGGCGCAGCGCCGCAACTCGTCATCGACGCGACGCAGCGGCGAGGTCGCCGGCGCGCGTGCCTCGATCAGGTTCAGCAGGTCGAGCAGGTCCTCCAGCGCCAGCGCGTGGTACATCGGGCTGCGCTCGAAGTGGCCACCGTCGGCGAGGAATTGCTCCGGCAGTTCGCGGTCGAGGATGCGCAGGCCGGTCGCCAACCAGGCCTCGGCCTCGTCGCCGTCGAACAGCAGGCCGGCGAAGACCAGCGCCTTCGCGTTGGCGAAGAGGTGGTTGCCGAGCAGATGCCACTCGAGCCGCCGGGTCAGCCAGCGCGCCTGCACCGCCAGGCTGTGCCGCCAAGCCGGCGCCGGCGTTTCGCCGGCGAGGAACCACTTGACCCAGTTGACGATGCGCAGGCTGGTCGGGTAGGGCGCCCAGGCGGTGCCGCGCCCTGGCGGGTTGTCGTCGCACCAGCGCTGCACGAGCGCGCGCTGCCAGTCGAGGCGCGTAGGCGCGTCCATCGCGTTCAGGTCGTCGAAGTAGTGCTGGTTGTAGCGCCACAGCAGCGCGATCTGCGGGTTGTCCCAGCCGACGTCGGCCAGCTCATGC
>CALJUI010000474.1 GCA_937975735.1 uncultured Rubrivivax sp. | reverse complement strand
GCCGGCCGCGCCGCGCAGCGCCGACGAGGTGGCGCGCGCGGCGATGGCCGAGCGCCTGGACCTGCGGCTGGCCGAGGCCGCCGCGGTCGCCGCCCGCCGCGCCGAGTTCCCGGACCGCGCCGCGGCGTTCGACGCCGAGATCGCGGCGATCCGCGAGTCGGCCACCGGCGGCCATCGCGAGCGCGGCTTCGAGCTCGCCTTCCGGCTGCCGGTCGATGTGTCGGCGCGGTCGCAGGCCGCCTCGGCCTCGACGCTGGCGGCGGCGAGCCGGCTCGAGCAGGCGCGGCTGGAGGCCTCGTCGACCTTGCGCGAGCGCTTCGCCGCCTACCGCACCGCCCACGACTTGGCCCTGCAGCAGCGCGACCAGGTGCTGGCCTTGCGGCGCACCATCGCCGAAGAGGCGGTGCTGCGCTACAACGGCATGCTGATCGGCGTCTTCGAGCTGCTCGCCGAGGCCCGGGCGCAGGCTGCGGCCGTCGTCGCGACGATCGACGCGCAGCGCGATTTCTGGCTGGCCGACGCGGCGTTGAATGCGGCACTGCTGGGCGTGCCCGCGAACGCTCCTTCGCTGACCCCATCGATGCCGGCCGCCGAAGCCGCCGGCGCGGGACACTGACATGACCAACCGACGCCATTTCCTCGGCGGCGCGGCGCTGGCCAGCGCCGCCGTCGTCGCCAAGTCCGCGATGGGCGCGGTGCCCGACGCGCCGGTCGCCCCCGACCCGTCGACGATGGCGCCGCCGCTGCGCCCGAACAGCGGCCGGCCCTACCAGCCGGTCGTCACGCTCAACGGCTGGACCCTGCCGCCGCGGATGAAGAACGGCTGGAAGGAATTCCACCTGATCGCCGAGCCCGTCAAGCGCGAGCTCGCGCCCGGCACGGTGGCCCAGCTCTGGGGCTACAACGGCAGTTCGCCCGGACCGACGATCGAGGTCGTCGAAGGCGACAAGGTGCGGCTCTTCGTGACCAACAAGCTGCCCGAGCACACCTCGATCCACTGGCACGGCCAGCGCCTGCCGGCCGGCATGGACGGCGTCGGCGGCCTCACGCAGCCGCAGATCCCGGTCGGCAAGACCTACGTCTACGAGTTCGAGGCGCGCCGCAACGGCACCTTCATGTACCACCCGCATGCCGACGAGATGGTGCAGATGGCGATGGGCATGATGGGCTTCTGGGTCACCCACCCGAAGGACCCGCTGAAGACCCCGGGCTACACGCCGGTCGACCGCGACTTCTGCTTCCTGCTCAACGCCTTCGACATCGAGCCCGGCAGCGCCACGCCGAAGATCATGACGATGCTCGACTTCAACCTGTGGTGCTGGAACAGCCGCGTCTTCCCCGGCATCGACAGCCTGCCCGTGCGACTGGGCGACCGCGTGCGGATCCGCGTCGGCAACCTGACGATGACCAACCACCCGATCCACCTGCACGGGCACGAGTTCGTCGTCGCCGGCACCGACGGCGGCTGGACGCCGCCGGGCTCGCGCTGGCCCGAGGTCACGACGGACATCGCGGTCGGCCAGATGCGCTCGATCGAGTTCGTCGCGACCGAGCCGGGCGACTGGGCCTTCCATTGCCACAAGAGCCACCACACGATGAACGCGATGGGGCACGACGTGCCGACGATGATCGGCGTTGACCACCGCGACTTGGTGCGCAAGATCCAGGCACTGGTGCCCGACTACATGGTGATGGGCGAGCGCGGCATGGCCGACATGGGCGAGATGGAGATGCCCTTGCCCGACAACACGATGCCGATGATGACCGGCCGCGGCCCGATGGGCCCGCTCGAGATGGGCGGCATGTTCACCACCGTCAAGGTGCGCGAGGGCCTGGGCCGCGACGACTACCGCGATCCGGGCTGGTACACGCACCCGAAGGGCACGATCGCTTACGAATGGACCGGCGAGAGCCTGAACCCGCAGCGCGCGCCGACGTCGAACACCGACGGCAGCGAACTGCACGCGCCCTGGCGCGCCCGCAAGCCGAAAGGAAGCCACTGATGATGAAGTCCACGATCCTGGCCGGACTGCTCGCTGCGCTGCCGCTGTCGGCCCTGGCCCATGGCGACAGCCATTCGAAGAAGGCCGGCCCGATTTCCACCGAGCGCCACTCCTGGGGCCAGGAAGGCGACCCGGCGCGGGCCACCCGCGTGATCAAGGTGTCGATGGCCGACACGATGCGCTTCACGCCGGATCGGATCGAGCTGCGCAAGGGCGAGACCGTGACCTTCGAGGTCGCCAACCGTGGCAAGCTGATGCACGAGTTCGTCATCGGCACCGAGGAGGAGCTGGTCAAGCACGCCGAGCTGATGAAGAGGTTTCCCGACATGGAGCACGACGCGCCTTACATGGCCCACGTCAAGCCCACCGCCCGCCAGCGCATCAGCTGGCGCTTCACCGAGGCCGGCACCTTCCTGGCCGGCTGCCTGCTGCCCGGCCACTGGGAAGCCGGCATGAAGGCCACCCTGATCGTCAAGGAGTAGCGCGATGACCCGACTCAACCGCCGTCACCTGCTGGCCCTGGCCGCCGGCGCCGCCGCCGCCCCCTGGGCGTCGTGGGCCGCACCGCGCCCGAAGGTCCAGGTCTGGAAGTCGCCGACCTGTGGCTGCTGCAAGGACTGGATCGTCATCATGGAGAAGGCCGGCTTCGACTTCGAGGTCTTCGACACCGGCAACACCGCCGTCCGCGCCCGGCTCGGCCTGGACCTGAAGTACGCCTCGTGCCACACCGCGCTGGTCGACGGCTACGCGATCGAGGGCCACGTGCCGCCGGCCGACGTCAAGCGACTGCTGGCCGAGCGCCCGAAGGCGGTGGGCCTGGCGGTCCCCGGCATGCCGGTGGGCTCGCCCGGCATGGACGGCCCGGCCTATGGCGGCCGCAAGGACCCCTACGACGTGCTGCTCGTGCAGTTCGACGGCAGTGCACGGATCTGGACCCCCTACCGTTAAGAGACCCTGCAAGGAGAACCGATGAACAAGCTGCTCGCCGCCGTCCTCGCCCTGGCCGCCTTCGGCGCCCAGGCCCAGGCCACCGACGCCGAGGTCAAGAAGATCGACAAGGCGCAGGGCAAGATCACGCTCAAGCATGGCGAGATCAAGAACCTCGACATGCCGCCGATGACCATGGTCTTCCGGGTCAAGGACGCCAAGGTGCTCGACACCGTCGCCGCCGGCGACAAGGTCAAGGTGACGATCGAGAAGCTCGACGGCCA
>CALJUI010000473.1 GCA_937975735.1 uncultured Rubrivivax sp. | reverse complement strand
TCGATGCCGCGCGTGACCTCGCCCTGCGCGTCGCTGAAGACCTTGCCGTGCTCGGCGGTGATCATCGCGGCCAGCGTGTCGCGGTGGCGGTTCATCAGCGCGAGGAAGGCGTTGAGGATGCGCGCGCGGCGGATCGGCGGCATCTCGGCCCAGGCCGGCTGCGCGGCACGCGCGGCGTCGACGGCGGCGTGCACGTCGGCCTCGCTGGCCAATTGGACCTGGCGCGCGACCTCGCCGCTGGCCGGGTGGTACACGGCCTGCGATCGCCCGCCGCTGCCGGCGCGTCGCTGTCCGCCGATCCAGTGGCCGACATCGGTTCGAGTGGTGAAGGGTTCCGGGGCGCCCATGCTGATCTCCCAAGGCCTGGTGAGCGCTCAGTGTAGGACGGGCGGAAAAAAAAGGAGCCCGCCGAGTGAGCGGCGGGCTCTGGGAAGCCCTCGTGCGAGGACGTCGTTGGGACCCTTGGTTCGCCGGCTGCGAACCCATGACGGCACTCTAGGCCGGCCGGGTGGGCCCGACCATCCCAAGATGAAGGGGTGGCCGGGCGGCACAATCGATGCATGCCCCCGCCTCCCACCCCGCTGATGGACGACGCCGACATCGCGGCGCTGCAGGCCCTGCTCGATGCGGTGCCGGCGCCGCTCGAACCGCTCGACGTGATGGCGCTCGACGGCTATCTGTGCGGCGTGCTGCTGCAGCCGCGGCCGGTGCCGGAGGCCGATTGGCTGCGCCACGTCGGCGATGTCGACGGCCGTGCGATGCCTGCGGGCTACGACCCCGCCGACTTGCACGCGGCCGTGCGCCGCCGCCATGCGGAGCTGACGCATGCGATCGACCACCGCCTGTGGTTCGACCCCTGGATCTTCCCGCTCGACGACGAGGCCTCGCCGTCGGCCAGCGTGCTGCCCTGGGTGGCAGGCTTCGCGACCGCGCTCGACCTGTTCCCGGCACTGTCGGAGGCGGACGCGCCCGAGCTCGTCGAACCGCTGGCGCTGCTTTACCTGCACTTCGACCCGGAGGACCTCGAGGACGCCGAGGCGCTGCTGGCGGTGATCGAGACCCTGGAGCCGCCGCCGGACCTCGCCGAGGCGGTGCAGGACATCGTGCGTGCGCTGATGCTGATCGCCGACGTCACGCGGCCGCGGGCGCGCCCGCCGGCCCGCCGGACCGCACCGCGCCGGCGCTGAACAGGCGCCGGGCGTGCAGCCCGAGGCCCTGCGCGACGCTGGCGAAACGGTCGCCTCGCACGCTTGCCGCGGACGGAAACGCCGCGGCAATGCGGTCGACCAGCGCATCCAGGCCGGTCGAGCCGCCGGTGAAGAACAGCGCCTGCACGCGCGACGGCGCGACCCCGGCCTGGCGCACCGTCTCGGCCGCGGCAGCGACGATCTGCGCCAGGTCGGTCTCGAGCGCTTCCGCCGTCCGCGCCTCGTCGACGCTCGCCCGCAGCCCCGGCTCCAGAGAATCGAGGCGCAGCTCGGCGTGCCCGTGCAGCGCGACCTCGATCTTGGCCTGCTCCGCGGCCGCTGCCAGCGCATGGCCGAGGCGTTGCTCGAGGATGCGCATCAGCCGCTGGTGCAGCACGGGGTCGGCGAACCAGCGCCGCATGCCGCGCCATTCGGCCACCCGGGCCGGCGCGTAGGCGGTGTTGATCAGGTGCCAGGTGGCGAGGTCGAAGTACAGGCCGCTCGGCACCTCGCGCGCCGCCGCGCCGTCGCGCGCCGGCCCGAGCGCGCCGTAGCCGGCCAGCGGCAGGACCGCCGCCAGCTCGAGGCGGCGGTCGAAGTCGGTGCCGGCCACGTGCACGCCGTGATTGGCGAGGATGTCGTCGCGCCGGTCGAGGCGACCGCGGCGGCCGGGGCCGACCTGCACCAGGGAGAAGTCCGAGGTGCCGCCGCCGATGTCGGCAACGAGCACCAGCTTGTCCTTCTGCACGCCGGCCTCGAACGCGAGCGCGGCGGCGATCGGTTCGAACTGGAAGTGGACCTCTTCGAAGCCCACCGCCTGCGCCGCGGCCGCCAGCGACGCCGCGGCCCGCGCGTCGCGCGCCGGGTCGTCGTCGACGAAGAACACTGGCCGGCCGAGCACGGCGCGGCGCAGCGGTGCCATCGCCCGGGCCTCGGCCAGGCGGCGAAGGTGGCGCAGATAGCCGGTGATCACGTCGAGGTAGCGCACGCTGCGGCCGCCGCCGACGTCGGTGGCCTGCTCGGCCAGCGAAGAGCCGAGGATGCTCTTCATCGATCGCATCAGGCGGCCGTCGTGGCCGTCCACGTAGGCGGCGATCGCGGCGCGGCCGTAGTCGCGGTCGGGTTTGGCGGCGTGGGCCGGGCCGTCGGCGCGGTAGAAGACCGCCGTGGGCATCGTCGCGAAACCGGGTTCGAGCTCGACCAGCTCGACGCCGTCGCCGCGCGGCAACACGATCGCCGAATTCGAGGTGCCGAAGTCGATCGCGCAGTGGTCGGGCATCGGGGCGGCTCGCGGACCTGGGGGGCGGGATTGTAGACATCGCGACCATCCGTGAGAAATGCGCCACGCCCTCCCCCGAATTGAGGATTTGGTACACCCGTCACAAAGCCGACACTGTGGACACGCACACTGCGCCGCTGTGGAGGCCTCATGAACACCGCCAACCTGACCTTCCGGTTCCTGGGCTTCGGGCGAGTGCAGCGCGCCGCGCCGGTGGACGACCCGGCCGACATGGGCACCTGCTTCGGCCTGGACCTGTCGATCGACGATCCGCTGCCCGCCAGCAACGCGCCGGCCGACGTGCCGCTGTCGGCCGCCTGGTGGCGTCGACTGTCGGCCCGCAGGCGCGCCCAGGACTGATCGCCGCCGCCTCCTAGAATCGGGGGCATGGCGCGAGGATCATTCCAGGAACAGATGCTGCGTGTCCGCGAGGACGCGATCATCGATGCGGTGAACCGCCTGCTGGCGGAGAAGGGCTTCGACGCGATGACCGTCGACCAGATCGCCGCCGACGTCGGCATCGCCAAGGCGAGCCTGTACAAGCACTTCGCTTCGAAGGAGGCGCTCGCCGCCGCGGCGATGGTGCGCGTGCTGCAACGCGCGGCCGATGTCGTCCAGGCCCAGCCCGCGACGCTGCGAGCCATCGACAAGCTGCGGGCGGTGACGCGCTGGGCGCTCGAACTGCAGATCGCCGGCGAGATGCCGACGCTGCCGTCGCAGAACTCGTCGCTGCGCACCGAGCTGCTGGGCAGCAAGGCCTATCTGGATCTGCTGATGCAGGTCAGCGACGTGCTCGGCGAGTGGATCGTGCAGGCGCAGACCGACGGCGACATCGATGCGGCGCTGCCGCCCGAGGTCGTGCTCTACACCCTGTTCGCGCGCGCCTGCGATCCCGTGCCAGGCTTCCTGAAGGCCGGCGGCCGGTTCAGCGATCCGGAGATCGTCTCGATGGTGCTCGACACCTGCTTCGGCGGCCTCGCGGCGCGCCACTGAGGCGTCGGCGCGTTCAGCGGATCAGCAGCACCGGCACCTTGCAGTGCGCCAGCACCTTGGTGGCGGTGGAACCGAGCACGAGGTTGGTCAGCGTGCCGTGGCCGTGCGAGCCCATCACCAGCAGGTCGAACTTCCCCTTCTCGGCGATGCTGACGATGGTGTCCGAGACGACCCCGGTCTTGAAGGTGAAGGTCGCGTCGATGCCTTGCTTGGCGAGGAAGGCGCGGATCGGCTTGAGCACCTTCTCGGCCTCGTCCTCGTAGTAGTCGGCCAGCGTCTTGCGGTCGAGCACCGCGGCTGCCCTGGCCGGCACCGGCGGCACCGCGGTCATCACGGTGTACTCGTGGTTGCGGCCCGGGAACTCGTCATGCGCCGACAGGTAGGCCAGCATGCGCTTCGTGAACGGGCTGCCGTCGACGGCGATCAGGATCTTCATCGTGTGCTCTCCGTGAAGGGTGTTCCTGCAGTGTCGCACGCCGGCGCGGCGCGCACTTGACCTCGGTCAATCGAGCGGAGTCAGACGACCAGCGTGCGCAGCGGCTCGTAGCCGGCACTCTCGCCCTTGTCGACCAGGCCGCGCGCCTGGCAGACGACCCGCGTGTCCGGCCGCCCGGCGCGCGGCACCGTGTAGTCGTGCCGGCAGTGCAGATGGCCGTGCAGCCAGAGGTCGGCCAGCGGGATCAGGTGATCGTCGGCGTTGCAGAAGCTCGCGGTGCCGGCCTGGTGGCCGTAGCGCGGGTCGGCGCTGCGCAGGCTGGGGGCGAAATGGGTGATCGCGACGGTGGCATCCCAGCGCCCCTCGGCGGGCTCGGCCAGCGCGGCGGCCAGCCAGTCGCGGCAGGCCAGCGACTCGGCGCGCACGGCGGCGGCGTCGAAGAGCTCGCCACCGCGGGTCGCGCCCATCACGCGCTGGAAGTAGGCGCCGGCGCGCAGCGCGCGCTCGCGCCCGGCCTCGCCGAAGACGTCGAAGTCGCTCCACCGCACGGTGCCGACGAAGCGCACCCGGCGGCCGTCGTCGCCGGCCAGCAGCAGCGTTTGGCACTCGAGCAGCGTGAAGCCGAGCGCCGCGCAGTGGGCACGAAACGCCGGCCAGGCCTCGTCGAGCTCCCGGCCATCGAATTCGTGATTGCCGGCGACCACGATCACCGGCACCGGCCATCCGGCGAAGCGTTCGTAGCCGGTCCAGCGGCTGTCGATGTCGCCGGCAAGCACCAGCAGTTCGGCGCCCGGCGCCGGTTCGGGGTCGAACGGCTCGGTCTCGAGGTGCAGGTCCGACAGCAGCTGGAGTCTCAAGCGGCCAGCTTCGCCTCGATGCGCCGGCGCGTCTGCTCCAGTTCGGGCGGCAGGTGGTAGGCCAGCTGCTCGAACAGCTCGGCGTGCAGCTTCGCCTCCTGCTGCCAGGCGGCGTGGTCGATCGAGGTGACCGCCTGGTATTGGCCGCGGCTGAAGTCCAGGCCCTGCCAATGCAGGTCCTCGTAGTTCGGGCTGACGCCGAACACGTGTTCGGTGCCACCGGCGGCATCGCCATGCACGCGGCGCAGCATCCAGTGCAGCACCCGCATGTTTTCGCCGTAGCCGGGCCAGACGAAGCGGCCGTCGGCCCCCTTGCGGAACCAGTTGACGCAGTAGATCCTGGGCAGCGTCGCTCCGGCGGCCTGCAGCTTCGCGCCGAGGTCCAGCCAGTGCCGGAAGTAGTCGGCCATGTTGTAGCCGGCGAAGGGCAGCATCGCGAAGGGGTCGCGCCGCACGATGCCCTGCGCGCCGGCCTGCGCGGCGGTCGTCTCGCTGCCCATCGTCGCGGCCATGTACACGCCCTCGACCCAGTCGCGCGCCTCGGTCACCAGAGGCACCGTGGTCGATCGGCGGCCGCCGAAGATGAAGGCGTCGATCGGCACGCCCGCCGGGTTGTCCCACTCGGGGTCGAGCACGGGGTTGTGGATTGCCGAAACGGTGAAGCGCGCGTTCGGGTGCGCCGCCGGCCGCGGCTTGCCGTTGACCGGGTTGGCGCGCGCGATCTCGAGTGTCCAGTCGCGCCCCTGCCAGTCGATCAGGTGGGCCGGCGGCTGCTCGGTCATGCCCTCCCACCAGACGTCGCCGTCGTCGGTCAGCGCGACGTTGGTGAACACGACATCGCTCTTCAGCGATGCCATGCAGTTCGGGTTGGTGTGGTCGTTGGTGCCCGGGGCGACGCCGAAGTAGCCGGCCTCGGGGTTGATCGCGTACAAGCGTCCGTCGGCGTGCGGCTTGATCCAGGCGATGTCGTCGCCGATCGTCGTGACCTTCCAGCCGTCGAAGCCCTCCGGCGGCACCAGCATCGAGAAGTTGGTCTTGCCGCAGGCGCTCGGGAACGCGGCGGCGATGTGCGACTTGCGGCCCTCCGGCGAGGTCACGCCGAGGATCAGCATGTGCTCGGCGAGCCAGCCCTGGTGCCGCCCCATCGTCGAGGCGATGCGCAGCGCGAAGCACTTCTTGCCGAGCAGCGCATTGCCGCCGTAGCCCGAGCCGTAGCTCCAGATCTCGCGCGTTTCGGGGTAGTGGACGATGTACTTGGTCTTGTTGCACGGCCAGGGCACGTCCCGCTCGCCGGCCGCCAGCGGCATGCCGACGCTGTGCACGCAGGGCACGAACTCGCCGTCCGAGCCCAGCACGTCCAGCGCGCCACGGCCCATGCGGGTCATCGTGCGCATGCTGATCACGACGTAGGGGCTGTCGGTCAGCTCGACGCCGATATGCGCGATGTGCGAGCCCAGCGGCCCCATCGAGAACGGCACCACGTACATCGTGCGGCC
>CALJUI010000472.1 GCA_937975735.1 uncultured Rubrivivax sp. | reverse complement strand
ACGCCGAACAGATCGCTTGTCTTGTCGCTCAGCGGCCGCCGCTCGACGGGCAGCACGCTGCCGCGGAACACGACATTGACCTCGATCTTCACCTGGCTGGCGTCGTTCTCGACGATCAGCTTGGTGTCTCCCAGGTCCTTGGCGCGAAGCAGGCGTGTGTGCACGCCCAGTGGCGCAACGCGCGTGGCGATGGCGGCCAGCTCCTGGTTGATGGCTTGCAGCGCTTCGTCGCGCGGCGTCTGCCACGGGAGGTACACCACGTCGATGTCCACCGACAGGCGCGGCATGTCCCGCACGAAGAGGTTGATGGCCGTGCCGCCCTTCATGGCGAAGATGTCGTTGGCGAACACGTCGGGCGCGACGGCCAGCAGCAGGCGAACGGTGTCCGCGTAGGTCTTATCCATGAGGTCTCAGGCTCAGCAAGGTGCCGTCATCGAGCCGGCTCATCCAGCGCGTGTTGCTGCCGGTGCGAACCGGGTACTGCTCCAGCAGGGCATCCACATCCACGAGGCTGGTCTCGCGCGCCCAGGTCAGGAACAGGCGCACGGCCTTCACGCTGGCGCAGCAGGACAGCAGTTGTCCGAGCAAGTCCTTGCGGGGGGAACGCAGTCCATCGAAGATGTTGCGGGCCTCTTCGAGGCTCTGCTTGACGCCGGCTTCGTACAACAGCTCCAGAACGGCACGCTCGGAGGCAGCCACCCGCAGATCCTCGGGCAGGCCAGGCGGCGTGGTCAGGGTCTTGCTGGCCAGCGTCGTGTCCGGCCAGTCGAACAGGCGGGCGTGGACGTAGCGGGCCGGAAAGCGCGAGGTGAACCAGGCCGGCAACGCGAAACGACCGTCGCCCCACAGCACCAGCGTCTCCCGGCTGCCCAGGTTGTGCCGCACGCCCTGCAGGGCCAGGGCGCTCTTGCCGCCGACGTGCAGGCCGGGCACGCGCTGTTGCAGGAACTTCAGCGCACCGTAGACCCCGAACTCATCGTTCGGGAAGGCATAGACGCCATGGGCCAGGCGCACGAGCCACCCGCCGTCGGCATAGTGGGCGGCGAGCTGGGGCGACACCCCGAACTGGCTCAGGGTGGCAAGGTCGAACGGCGCCCCGCGGGGGAGTCCCGCCTGCAGCCGCTTGATTACCTGGTGCCTAGAATTTCCATCCATGCTATAAAAATAGCACGGAATCAAATCAGCCTCTAGAGCTATCGCAAGAACGTGCAGGGAAAGTAGCATAAAGTTTTATTTATAGTGCAGAATCTAATCGACCTGCGACCGCTCTGCCAGCCGCAACCCGGCCTCCTGATCGCGGTCTATGCTGGAGGGCAAGCCCCAACCGGCCGCTCTTGAGGTGAGGCACCACTGAAACCGAGGCACATGAGCATGACCACCAACACGCACAACGGGCGCTGGAGCCACCGGCTGGGCCGGGGGGCTGGCCGTGCCTGGCGTGGATACCTGCGCCGCGAGCAGCGTGTCGCCGGCTGGCTGGTGACGCGCGGGGTGCCCGCAGGCGCGGCGACGGCGGTGCTCTGGATCGTCAAGCTGGCCGTGCTTGGTATGCTGCTGTACTCCGTATCCTGGCTTGTCCTGCTGCTGGCCTTTGCTGTGGTCGCCGCATGGCTCGCGCGGAATGCCGATGAGGACGACGAGAAGCAGCCGGAACTCAGAGACGGACACTCGGGCGTCGGCCTGTACGACAAAGATGACTGGCGGATCGACATGGGCGATCCCGACGAGCCGTAGCTGTCGCATCAACGCGAGAGAGTGCTCCTTACTTCGCCGCACCTTTCGATACGGCCGTCATCGCAAGGCGAGAGCCACTACCTCCGGCCGACTTCGCATCGGACGTGCCAGTGATGAGACCGCCCAGGAAGTTTCCAGCGCGAACTCCTGCCCATCCGAGTGCCATGACCCAGAACGTCGGCAACACGATGAACATCGTTGCCATGACGAAGTTCAGCAGCATGTCACCGAACGCATTGTTCAGGCCGATCAATGGGTCGAAGTTGGCGTGCGGCCTGTCCGCGCCAAACCCCCAGCCGTAGAGCGCGTCCAGGATCGTGCTGTCGATCCAGCGCGCGAGCTGGAACCAGAAGTCCACGAAGAACAGCGCGAACTGGACGCAGCTCACCGTCACCACCGTCTTCAGGT
This sequence comes from uncultured Rubrivivax sp., assembly GCA_937975735.1. Taxonomy (GTDB): domain Bacteria; phylum Pseudomonadota; class Gammaproteobacteria; order Burkholderiales; family Burkholderiaceae_C; genus Rubrivivax. Next base: position 211 of record CALJUI010000472.1, on the reverse strand, counting down.
CGTAGGTGCCGATCAGCAGCACCAGCGGGATGCAGATGATGAGCGCCATCTTGAGCATCGTCAGCACCATCGGCAGCGCCTGGCGTACCACGTCCATCGCGGGGAAGAAAGCCAGCGAGCCGACGGTCAGCCCCAGGTCGCCCACGCCGCGCGTGACGACGTTCGGCAGCGTCTTGTCGATCTGGCCGCCGTAGCCGGTGTAGCCGGCGCC
>CALJUI010000471.1 GCA_937975735.1 uncultured Rubrivivax sp. | reverse complement strand
CTTCGGGCGTTCGCCAGGCAAGTGTCAGTCGCGCTTCGTCAGCGAACGCCGCGCTCCGCTGGACGCCGGCCAGGGCAGGACCGGGCTGGCATCGCGGCTGGTGCCGGGGATGCTCGGCCCGGGGGCGACGGATGACGCCGCCGAACTGGCCACGCGCGTGATGGCGCGCGTGCCCGAGGCCACCTACCGGCGGGTACTCGCCGCCATCGTCGCCTTCGACCGCCGCGCCGCGCTGCCGGCGATCAAGGCGCCGACGCTGTGCCTGGCCGGCGAGCACGACGCCACCGCGCCGCCGAAGGTGTTGCGCGGCATGGCCGAGCGCATCCCCGATGCCGAGTACCGCGAGATCGCCGGCGCCGGCCACATCGCCAACGTCGAGCGGCCGCGGGCCTTCGACGACGCGGTCATCGACTTCGTGCGTCGCCGCTGCGCCGCCTGACCCAGGAGTTCCGACCATGATCCCCGCCGCCCACATCGCCGGCAACCCGCAGCGCCTGACGGCGCAGCAGCGCGAGCTGATCGAGATCGCCGCGACGCTCGGTCGCACCAAGTTCGCGCCGCGCGCGATGGCGGTCGACCGCGACGCGGTCTTCCCCTTCGACAACTACGCCGATATGCGCGAGGCCGGGCTGCTGAAGATCTGCGTGCCGAAGGCGCACGGCGGCCTGGGCGCGGACTTCGCGACCTACGTGATGGTGGCCGCCGAGGTCGGCCGTCACTGCGGCGCCACCGCGCTGACCTGGAACATGCATGTCAGCTCGACGATGTGGGCCGGCTTCATCGCCGACGCGCTGGACATGACGCCCGAGCAGCGAGCCGACCACGAGCGCTGCCGCGCGGTGCACTTCAAGCGCATCGCCGAGGAGGGCAAGGTCTACGCGCAGCCCTTCTCCGAGGGCGGGGCCGCCGCCGCTGGCAAGGCGCCGTTCGGCACGCTGGCGACCAAGGTCGACGGCGGCTACCGGATCACCGGCCGCAAGATCTTCGCATCGTTGTCGGGCGCGGCCGACTTCTACGGCGTGCTGTGCACATTGGACAAGCCCGGCGCGAGCACGCGCGACTCGATGTACCTCGCGGTGCCGGCCGACGCCGAGGGCGTGACCGTCAGCGGCCCCTGGGACCCGCTGGGCATGCGCGGCACGGTGTCGCGCAACCTCGAGTTCAAGGACGTGTTCGTGCCCGACGACGCGCGGCTGATGCCCGAGGGGCTGTACTTCCAGGCGGCGTCGCGCTTCCCGCACATGTTCGCGACGCTGTCGCCGACCTACATGGGCCTGGCCCAGGCGGCCTACGACTTCACGGTGCAGTACCTGCGCGGCGAGATGCCGGGCACGCCGCCGGTCAAGCGCCGCATGTACCCGACCAAGCAGATCGCGGTCGCCGACATGCGCATCAAGCTCGAGCAGACGCGCGCGCTGTTCCTGCAGAACGCACGCGATGCGCAGGTCGACCCCGACCGCGACACGCGCATGCGCCTGTATGCCGCGCACTTCACGATCATGGAGAACGCCAACGACATCGCGCGGCTCGCGATCCGCACCTGCGGCGGGCAGTCGATGCTGAAGTCGCTGCACCTCGAGCGCATCTACCGCGACAGCCGCTGCGGCTCGCTGATGCTGCCGTGGACCGCCGAGCTGTGCCAGGACCGGCTCGGCCGCGAATGCCTGTACGAACCCGGCGAACGTGACGAAGCCATCGACGCCTGAGGCGAGCGACGGCCCGGGTGCGCGCATCGCCGCCCAGGTGCGTTCGCGTCCGACCGCGCCCGCGCTGAGCTTCGATGGCCGCACGCTCGACTACCGCAGCCTCGGCGAGCGCATCGAACACTGGACGCAGCGGCTCGCCGCCGACGGCCTGGGCGCCGGCGACAGCTTCGGCTGGCTCGCCCACAACCACCCGGACACGATCGCCGCGCTGTGCGCCTGCGAGCGGCTGGGCCTGCGTTTCGTGCCGCTGAACTGGCGGCTGAGTGCGCCCGAGCTGGCGGCGATCGTCGCGCACGCCAACCTGCAGCGCTGGCACGTCGGTGCCAGCGTGCGGGCGCTGGCCGACGACGTGCTGGCCGCCATGCCCCTGCCGCAGCCGCGCGCGGCGGGGCATCGCGCCGGCGACCTGATGCTCGTCTACACCTCGGGCACCACGGGCCAGCCCAAGGGCGCGATCCACACCGCAGCCGGCATGGCCGCCAACATCGACGCGGCGATCGACGCCCAGGGCTTCGACGCCGGCACGGTGGCGCTGGCCGTGCTGCCGCTGTTCCACGTCGGCGGGCTGTGCATCCAGACGCTGCCGGTGCTCGCCGCCGGCGGCCACGTGCGACTGCACGAACGCTTCGACCCTGGCGCCTGGATCGCCGACGTCGCGCGCCATCGGCCCGACACCAGCCTGCTCGTGCCCGCGGTGATGCGCGCACTGCTCGAGCATCCCGACTGGCCAGACGCCGACCTGTCCAGCCTGCGCTTCGTCAACGCCGGCTCGCAGATCGTGCCAGTGCCCCTGATCGAGGCCTTCCACGCCCGCGGCGTGCCCGTGACCCAGGTCTGGGGCAGCACCGAGACCGGACCGGTGTCGGTCGTGCTGCGGCCCGACCAGGCGCTGGCCCACCCGGGTCGCGTCGGCTGGCCGGCGCGCGGCGTTCGGATCCGGCTCGGCGACGACGGCGAGATCCTGGTGAACGCGCCCAACCTGATGCGCGGCTACCACCGCGCCGAAGCGGCGTCCTTCGATGCCGAAGGCTGGTTCCACTCCGGCGACCTCGCGCGCCGGCACCCCGACGGCTGCCTCGAGGTGGTCGGCCGCAACAAGGACCTGATCATCTCCGGCGGCGAGAACATCTACCCGGCCGAGATCGAGAACCTGCTCGCCCACGACCCGGAGATCGCCGAGGCGGTGGTGCTGGGCCTGCCCGACCCGCGCTGGGGCGAGGTGCCGGTGCTGGTGCTGGTGCCTCGCGCCGGTCGCGCGGTCGACGAGGCGCGGCTGCGCCGGCTGTTCGACGAGCGCCTGGCGCGCTTCAAGCACCCGCGCCGCATCGTGGTCGCCGCCAGCCTGCCGCGCACGGCGCTCGGCAAGGTGCAGAAGGTCGCGCTGCGCGAGCGCCTGCTTGATCCAGCGCAAGGCTGAGATCCGGGCCCTTCGCTTGAAAACGGGCCGCCGACGCCCCATCTGACGGCGCAATGGAGGATCTTTCATGCGCTTCGAGAAGCTGACCACGGCCTTCCAACAGGCCTTCCAGGACGCGCTGAGCCTGGCCAACACGTCCGACAATCCGTACGTCGAGCCTGCCCACCTGCTGGCCGCGATGCTGCAGCAGCCCGACGGGCCGCGGGCGCTGCTCGACCGTGCCGGCGCCGACAGCACCGCGCTGGCCACCGCGATGGACACCGCGATCCGCAACCTGCCGCAGGTGCAGGGCAGCGGCCAGCAGGTCCAACCCAGCCGCGACCTGCTCAGCCTGCTGCAGGCGGCCGAGAAGGAGGCGACCAAGCGCGGCGACAGCTTCGTCGCCAGCGAGATGTTCCTGCTTGCGCTGGCCGACAGCAAGACCGACCTCGGCGGCATCGCGCGCGGCCACGGCCTGACGCGCAAGGCGCTGGAAGCGGCGATCGAGGCGGTGCGCGGCGGCGCGAAGGTCGACTCGGCCGAGGCCGAGGGCCAGCGCGAGGCGCTGAAGAAGTACACGCTCGACCTGACCGAGC
>CALJUI010000470.1 GCA_937975735.1 uncultured Rubrivivax sp. | reverse complement strand
TGATCCACGTCTTCACGCACGACTCGATCGGCCTCGGCGAGGACGGCCCGACGCACCAGAGCGTCGAGCACGCCGCCAGCCTGCGCCTGATCCCGAACCTCGACGTCTGGCGCCCGGCCGACACCGTCGAGACGGTGATCGCCTGGACCGTCGCGCTGAGCAATGCGATGCGCCCGACCGCGCTGCTGCTGAGCCGGCAGAACCTGCCGTACGCGCCGAAGGCCGCGCTCGATCAGATCGCCCGAGGCGCCTACGTGCTGGCCGAGCCGAGCGAGGTCGGCATGAAGAAGGCGGCGCAGGCGGTGATCCTGGCCAGCGGCTCCGAGGTCCAGCTCGCGCTGCACGCGCAGGCCGAACTCGCCAAGGCCGGCATCGCGGTGCGCGTCGTCTCGGTGCCGAGCACGACCGTGTTCGACCGCCAGGACGCCAAGTACAAGTCCGCGGTGCTGCCGGCCAAGCTGCCGCGCATCGCGGTCGAGGCCGGCGTCACCGACGGCTGGTGGAAGTACGGCTGCGCGGCCGTGGTCGGCCTCGACCGCTACGGCGAGAGCGCGCCCGGCCCGGCGCTGTTCACGCACTTCAAGCTGACCGCCGACAACGTCGCGGCGACCGTGCGCAAGGTTCTGTCCAAGTAACGAAAGGATCGATATGACCATCAAGATCGGCATCAACGGCTTCGGCCGCATCGGACGCATGGTGTTCCGCGCCGCGATCGCCAACCACGGCGACATCGAAGTCGTCGGCATCAACGACCTGCTCGAGCCCGACTACCTGGCCTACATGCTGAAGTACGACAGCGTGCATGGCCGCTTCAAGGGCGAGATCGCGGTCGACGGCCACACGCTGATCGTCAACGGCAAGAAGATCCGCCTGACCGCCGAGCGCGACCCGGCGGCGCTGAAGTGGGGCGACATCGGCGCGCAGGTGGTCGTCGAGTCGACCGGCCTGTTCCTGACCAAGGAGACGGCGCAGAAACACATCGACGCCGGCGCGAAGAAGGTCGTGATGTCGGCGCCGAGCAAGGACGACACGCCGATGTTCGTCTACGGCGTCAACCACAAGAGCTACAAGGGCGAGGCGATCGTCTCCAACGCCTCTTGCACGACCAACTGCCTGGCCCCGGTGGCCAAGGTGCTCAACGACAGCTTCGGCATCAAGCGCGGCCTGATGACGACCGTGCACGCCGCCACCGCGACGCAGAAGACCGTCGACGGCCCGAGCAACAAGGACTGGCGCGGCGGCCGCGGCATCCTCGAGAACATCATCCCCAGCAGCACCGGCGCGGCGAAGGCGGTCGGCGTGGTGATCCCCGAGCTGAACAAGAAGCTCACCGGCATGAGCTTCCGCGTGCCGACCAGCGACGTCAGCGTCATCGACCTGACCGCCGAGCTGGTCAAGGAAGCCAGCTGGGACGACATCTGCAACGCGATGAAGGCGGCCGCCGCCGGCCCGATGAAGGGCGTGCTGGCCTACACCGAGGACAAGGTGGTGGCCACCGACTTCCGCGGCGAGCCCTGCACCAGCGTGTTCGACGCCGAGGCCGGCATCGCGCTGGACAAGACCTTCGTGAAGGTGATCGCCTGGTACGACAACGAGTGGGGCTACTCGAACAAGGTGCTCGAGATGGTGCGCGTGATCGCCTGACGACGCCCGGCGGCTGGAGGTGGGGAGGCGGTCACGTTCGGCCACATTGCCACGATCGGCGCGCGGCAACGGCCGATACACTGCGCCATGCGCCTGACCATCCCACTTGCCGCCTTGCTGGCGGCCCTGGCCCTGGCGACACCGCCCGGCATGGCGGCCGAGCCCTCCGCCCGCGTCATCGTCTCGCTGCGCGCCGACGCGCCGGCCTGGAAACGCCAGGCCCTGGCCGCCGCCGGCGAGGCGACGCGCACTGAGTTGCAGCAGCGCGCCGATGCGCTGGCCGCCGGCATCGGGCGGCCGCTGCGCGCCGGGCGCGCGGTCGGCGCGCGGGGGCAGGTGGTGCGCGCCGAGGGCATCGACTCGGCGACGCTGGCGGCCCGACTGGCCGCACATCCGGATGTCGAGTGGGCGGTGGTCGACCGCCGCCGCCGCGCGCTGCTGGTGCCGAACGACCCTTTGTTCCCGCAATCCGTGCGTTCGCTCGGGCCGGATGCCGGCCAGTGGTACCTGCGTGCGCCCGACACGACCATCCGCTCGGCGATCAACGCGCAGGCCGCCTGGGACCGTGTCACCGGCCGGTCGTCCGTCGTCGTTGCGGTGATCGACACCGGCGTGCTGGGCTCGCACCTGGATCTGGCCGGGCGGCTGCTGCCGGGCATCGACGCCGTATCGGCCGACCCCGACGGCAGCTTCGTATCGGCCAACGACGGTGACGGCGAGGATGCCGACGCCAGCGATCCCGGCGACTGGATCACCGCGGCCGAGGACGCCAGCGGTTACTTCGCCGGCTGCGGCGTGTCGGACAGCTCCTGGCACGGCACCCAGGTGGCCAGCATCATCGGTGCGACCGGCAACGACGGCATCGGCATGGCCGGCACCGCGTTCGGCGTGAGCATCCTGCCGGTGCGCGTGCTCGGCAAGTGCGGTGGCTACGACAGCGACATCATTGCCGGCATGCTGTGGGCCGCGGGCCTGCAGACCGTGGCCGGCATCGCGAATGCCAATCCGGCCAAGGTGCTGAACATGAGCCTGGGCGGGTCCGGAGCGTGCGAGGCGAGCTACCGAGATGCGATCGCGCGCATCAACGCCACCGGCGCGGTGGTGGTCGCGGCGGCCGGCAACAGCGCAGGCCAGGCGGTCGGCACGCCGGCCAACTGCCCAGGCGTGATCGGCGTCGCCGGCTTGCGCCACGCCGGCTCGAAGGTCGGCTTCTCCGACCTCGGGCCGGAGATCGCGATCAGTGCGCCGGGTGGCAACTGCGTGAACATCGGCAGTGGCGAGGCCTGCCTGTACCCGATCCTGTCGGCCAGCAACAGGGGCACGAGCGCGCCGCTGGCCGGCGGGTCGATCTGGACCGACAGCTTCAACATCAGCGTCGGCACCAGCTTCGCGTCGCCGATCGTCGCCGGCACCGTCGCGCTGATGCTGTCGGTGCGGCCGACGCTGACGCCGGCCGAGATCCGCGCCGCGCTGCAGTCCAGCGCGCGACCATTCCCGACCAGCGGTGCCGACAACGGCCCCGGCGGGGCGCCCGTGACCACCTGCCAGCCGCCGTCCGGCGCGGACCAGTTGCAGTGCTACTGCACGACGGCGCTGTGCGGCGCGGGCATGCTCGACGCGGCCGGTGCGGTGGCTGCGGCGACCGGGCTGTTCGCCCGCATCGGCGTCGTCACCGCCACGCCGACCGCCGGCAGCATGGTCGAACTCAGTGGCGCAGGCAGCGCGGCGGCGACGGGCCGCAGCATCGTCGGCTACGAGTGGGCGATCGTCAGCGGCGGCGGCATCGTCGGTGCCTTCAGTTCGGCGACCAATGGGGTCGCCGCGACCCTGCAGCCCACCGCCGCCGGATCGATGACGCTGCGCCTGACCGTCACCGACGACCTCGGCGCCCGCGCGAGCGTCGAGCAGGTCGTCAGCGTGGCCGCGGCGCCTGTGCCACCGCCCGCCACACCACCCGCCGGCGGTGGCGGCGGCGCGATGGGCGGGCTCTGGATGATGTTGTTGGGGCTGGCGGTCGCCGGCCTCGGACGCCGGCGACCATGATCGCCGCGAGCGCCTGGCGCGGGATCTGCGCCGCCCTGCTGTCCGCAGGCGCCGCGCTGGCATCGTGGCCGGCGACGGCGCAGCCGGTGAGCGGCCTGATCGTGCGGCTGAAGCAGGCGCCGGCACACGTGCTGCTCGAGGCACGGGCCGATCGGCGCACGCTGGAGGCCTCGCGTTGGCAGGGCGTGCTGGCCAGCGCCATGCTGGACGGAACGTCCGGCCGGGCGGCGCCGCAGCGCCGCGCGGTCGGCCGCGACCAGTTCCTGCTCGACTTCGGCCGACCGCTGTCGGCCGGTGAACTGCGGTCGCTGGGCGAGCGGCTGCAGCAGCGGCCCGAGGGCGACTGGGTCGAGGCGAACGTCCGCGAGCGCCGCCAGTCGGTGCCGAACGACCCGCGCTTCGCCAGCGAGCAGTGGTGGCTGCAGCCGGCCGGCGGCAGCAACGCCAATGCCCTCGCCGACCGCCGCCGCGGGCTGCCGAACTTTCAGCGCGCCTGGGCCAGCGGCCTGCCCGGCGCGACCGGCGTGGCCGATCCGGCGACGCGCGTCGCGGTGCTCGACACCGGCATCACCGCCCACCCGGACCTCTCCGGCGGCCTGCTGCCCGGCTACGACTTCGTCAGTGACCCGGTCTACGCCAACGACGGCGACGGCCGCGACGCCGATCCCGGCGACCCGGGCGACTGGGTCGCGGCCGAGGACCTGCTCAACCCGAAGTTCGCCGACTGCGCGGTCGAGGACAGCAGCTGGCACGGCACCTTCATCGCCGGCATGCTCGCCGCGAACACCGACAACGGCGTCGGCGTCGCCGCGATGAACTGGCAGGGCCGCGTGCTGCCCGTGCGCGTGGCCGGCAAGTGCGGCGCCACGGTCAGCGACATCGTCGACGGCATGCGCTGGGCGGCCGGCCTGCCGGTGACCGGCGTGCCGATCAACCCGAACCCGGTGCGCATCGTCAACATCAGCTTCGGCGGCACCGCCGCCTGCGGGCAGGCGTACCAGCTGGCGGTGGACGAGCTGCGCGCGGTCGGCGCGGTCGTCGTCGCCGCGGCCGGCAACGAGACGGTCGAACCGACGCGCCCGGCCAACTGCCGCGGCGTGGTCGGCGTCGTGGCGCTGAACCGCGACGGCTTCAAGACCACCTACTCCAACTTCGGCAGCGCGCTCGGCGCCACCGGCATCGCCACCGTCGGCGGCGACGACCGCGACGGTCGCTGGGGCGGCCTGCTCGCCGACGAGGGGTTGATGACGCTGGGCAACCTCGGCCGCGACCGGCCCGGACCGGCGGGCTACTTCCACCTGTTCGGCACCAGCTTTGCCGCCCCGGTGGTCAGCGGTGCATTGAGCCTGATGCTTGGCATCAACCCGGGGCTGTCGGTCGACCGGCTGATCCAGGGCCTGCAGCTGTCGGCGCGGCCGCACGTGGTGTCGGCGGTGGTCGGCGCCTGCGCCGCGGCCAACCCGGGACGCTGCATCTGCAGCACCGACACCTGCGGCGCCGGCATCCTCGACGTGGAACGCGCGCTGCAGTACGCGCTGCAACCCGACACCTACGTGCCGCCGCCGCTGTCACCGGAGAACATCGACGCCGACGACGTGCTGCAGGCCGCCGCGCTGGGCCTGGATCGCGGCGCCGGCGAGCCGCCGGTCGACGGCGGCAGCTCGGGCGGCGGTGCCTTCGGCCCGTGCTGGCTGTTCGCGCTGGCCACGGCGATCCCGGCGCTGCGCCGCACCGGACGCCTCAAGGACAAGGTTGCAGGCTGCGGGCGAGGGTCGGATCGTCCATCGCCATCAGCGTCGCCTGCTGCGCGTCGCTGACCGCCTGCAGCCGCA
>CALJUI010000469.1 GCA_937975735.1 uncultured Rubrivivax sp. | reverse complement strand
GCCGCGCCGGGCCGGCGCAGCTGCACTGGCCGGCCGCGGCCGGTGCGGCGCCGTTCATGCCGCTCTACAACCTCGCGTTCTTCGCCGGCGTGCGCATGCTGGGGGTCGCGGTGGGCACCGCGATCGCGATCGGCAGCGCGCCGGTCTGGGCCGGCGCGCTGCAGGCCGCGCTCGGCGGCGGCGCACCGCGGCCGGCCTGGTGGCTGGGCACCGCGCTGGCGATCGGCGGCGGCACGCTGATGGTGATCGGCCCGGGTACGACCGCACGCCTTGACCCATTGGGCATCGCGCTGTGCCTGCTCACCGGCCTGTCGTATGCGGTCTACGCGACGCTGAACCAGCGCCTGATCGTGCGAGCCGCCCCGGGCGCGGTCACAGGCGCGGTGTTCGCGCTGGCGGCCTTGCTGGCGCTGCCGCTGGCCTGGGCGCTGGGCGGGCCGATCGAGCCGGGCGCCGTCGGCGTGCCGGCGTGGGCGGTCTTCGTCTGGCTCGGGGTCGCCGCCACCGGCGTCGCCTACCTGTGCTTCAGCCATGCGCTGCGCCACGTCCCGGCGGCCACCGGCGTCACGCTGGCGCTGGCCGAGCCGCTGACCGCTTTCGTGCTGGCGATCGTGATCGTCGGCGAACGGCCGGGGCTGGCCGCGGTGGCCGGCCTGGTCGCGCTGGTGGCGGGGCTGGCGGTGGTGATCCGTGCCGAGACAAGGGCACCACGGCGATAGACTGGTGTGATGCAGCTCGACGGCTCCTGCCACTGCGGCGCGGTGCATTTCCAGGTCGACGCCAACGCGCCCTGGCCCTACCTGCGTTGCTACTGCGGCATCTGCCGCAAGACCGCGGGCAGCGGCGGCTTCGCGATCAACCTCGGCGCCCATGCCGCGAGCCTGAAGGTCACCGGCCGGCGCCAGCTGCGGCGCTACTCGGCGGTGCTCGAGGACGGCCGCACCAGCCCGGCGGTGCGCCACTTCTGCGGGCGCTGCGGCAGCCCGCTGTGGGCTGCGGACCCGCGCTGGCCCGAACTCGTGCACCCCTTCGCCAGCGCGATCGACACGCCGCTGCCGGCACCGCCGGCGCGGGTGCACATGATGCTCGGCTCGAAGCCCGACTGGGTGGCGGTCGAGGGTGATCCGGCCGATGCACATTTCGACCGCTATCCGGCCGACTCGCTGGTCGACTGGCACGCCGCGCACGGCTGGCCGGCGGAGGATGCCGATGGCTGAGGACGCCCCGCGCGAATTCTCGCCCGCCGAGCTCGGCGCGCTCGCCCACCTGTACCGCGGCGAGATCTACCGCTCGACGACCTGGCGCACGCGGCTCGACACCACCACCAACTGGTCGGTGGTGACGCTGGGGGTGGCGCTGTCGATCAGCTTCTCGTCGCCGCGCGCGTCGCCGCTGCCGCTGCTGCTGGTGGGCACGCTGATCGTGCTCTTCCTGATGCTCGAGACGCGCCGCTACCTGTACTTCAACGTCTGGCGCGCGCGCTGCCGCTGGATCGAGAAGAACCTCTACGTGCCGATGCTCGACGGCGCCGACCCGCCGGCGGCGCAATGGCGGCGCGTGCTGGCCGAGGACTACGCGCACCCGCACTACCACGTCAGCTTCATGACCGCGCTGGGCCGGCGCATCCGCCGCAACTACCTGTGGATCGTCGCGATCCAGGGCTCGGCCTTCGTCGGCAAGCTGATGGTGCACCCGCAGCCGCTGGCCTCGACGGCCGAGTTCTTCGACCGCGCCGACGTCGGCCCGGTGGCCGGCGAAGTGGTGCTCGGGATCGGCGCGGTCTACCTGGCCGCGCTGGCCGGCGTCGCCATCTGGAGCGCGGTAGCGGACGGACGCAAATGGGGGTCGCAGGCCACGGGCGGGATGGGTTGAGTCACGCGCCAGGCCCGCACTCCAGGCACTGCTCCACCGGCGGCGGCCCCATGCGCAGCGCGCGCTGCAGTTCGCGCAGTGCGGTGCGCAGGCCTTCCTCGATCACAGGGTGGTAGAACGGGCTGTCGAGCATCTGCTGCACGGTGTCGCCGCGCTGCGCGCTCCAGGCCAGCAGGTGGCCGATGTGTTCGGCCGCCGGGCCGATCATCTCGGCGCCCAGGAAGCGCCCGGTCGCGCGCTCGCCGTAGACGTGCAGCCGGCCGCGGTTGCGCCGCATCACGCGGCTGCGGCCCTGGTCGTCGAACGACACCGCGCCGGTCTCGAAGCCGATGCCGGCCTCGAGCAAGGCCGCGTGGCCCTGGCCGGCGATCATCAGCTGCGGGTCGGTGAACACCACCGTCAGCGGCGCGCGGCGCGGGCGCACGCGCACGTCCGGGAAGCGGCCGGCGTTGTCACCGGCGATGCGGCCGTCGTCGGCGGCTTCGTGCAGCAGCGGGTGCAGTTCACCCACGTCGCCGGCGATGAAGACGTGACTGACACCGATCTGCCCGGTGCGGCGGTCGAACACCGGCACGCCCGACGGGTCCAGCGGTAACGCCGTGCGGTCCAGGCCCAGCGCGTCGACGTTCGGGTGCCGCCCGGTCGCAGCGAGCAGCCAGTCGAAGCGCTCGCTCGGCCGGCCGGGCACCTCGAGCACCACCTGATCGCCCTCGCGGCGAACCTGCAGCCCGGCGGTCTGCGGGCACACCGGCATCAGCGACTCGAACACGCGCTGCGATTCGATCTGCAGCACCGGGTCGGTCAGCGGGCCGATGCGGGTGCCGCGGCCGTACAGGCACACCCGCACGCCAAGCCGGTGCAGCGCCTGCGCCAGCTCCAGGCCGATCACACCGGTGCCGACCACCGCCACCGACGCCGGCAGGTCGGTCCAGTCGAACACGTCGTCGTTGACCAGCAGCCGGTCGCCGAGCGCGTCGCGCCACAGCCGCGGCACCGCCGGGCTCGAGCCGGTGGCGATGACGATGCGCTCGGCCTGCAGCCGCGTGTGATCGTCGATCTGCAGGGTGTGGTCGTCGACGAAGCGGGCGTGGCCGCGCAGTCGCCGCTCGGCCGGCCAGCGCTCGACCGCGTCGACCACGAAGCCGACGAAGCGGTCGCGCTCGTCGCGCACGCGCTGCATCACGGCGCGGCCGTCGATGCGCACGGGGCCGGCGTGCACGCCGAAGGCCGGCGCGTCGGCGATCGCGTGCGCCGCCTCGGCGGCGGCGATCAGCAGCTTGCTCGGCATGCAGCCGACGCGCGCGCAGGTCGTGCCGTAGGGGCCGCCCTCGACGACGACCACGTCGTCGGTGTGCGCGAGCGCGGCGCGGTAGGCCGTCATGCCGGCGGTGCCGGCGCCGATGATGGCCACCTGGGTCTTGCGCGTCTGCATGGCGTCGCTGTCCTCCGTCAATAGCCGCGCTCCGGGTCCACCAGATGGGCCAGCGGCCGCCCGGCCGCGAGCGCGCGCAGGTTAGGCAGATCGAAAGACGCCCGTCTGGGCGGGGAGGGCGGCGCGCCGGGATGGCGGAGCCAGGAGAAACACGGATGGCAGAGCAGCGCGGCCGCGGCGGGCAGCGGCGCGGG
>CALJUI010000468.1 GCA_937975735.1 uncultured Rubrivivax sp. | reverse complement strand
CAGGTGCTGAAGATGACGCCGGAGAACCACGACGCCGCCTTCGCCGCCGTCAGCCACCTGCCGCACCTGCTGGCCTTCGCCTACTTCAGCGCGATCGCGCACCAGCCGGCCGGGCGCGACTACCTGTCGCTGGCCGGCCCGGGTTTCCGCGACTTCACCCGCATCGCCGCCAGCGACCCCGCCGTCTGGCGCGACATCCTGGTGGCCAACCGCGAGGAGGTGCTGAAGCAATCGCAGCGCTTCCGCCACGCGCTCGACGCGCTCGAGCACGTGATGCGCTCGGGCAACGCCGAGGCACTGGAAGACCTGATCCGCGGCGCCGCCGAGGGACGCGCGAGCTGGCAGATGGGTGCGCTGCGCGGCTCCGGCACGCGCTGAGCACCCGGTCATGCCCGCCCGCCCCTTCCTCGACATTCCGCCGCTGAACCGGGCCTCCGGCACGGTGCGCCTGCCCGGCTCGAAGAGCATCTCCAATCGCGTGCTGCTGCTCGCCGGCCTGAGCGAAGGCACGACGGCGCTGCACGGCCTGCTCGACTCCGACGACACCCGCGTGATGCTGGATGCGCTGCGCGCGCTGGGCTGCGACGTGGTCGGCGACCACGGCATCGTCCGGGTCACCGGCCTCGGTGGACGGCTGTCGGTGCGCGAGGCGTCGCTGTTCCTCGGCAACGCCGGCACCGCGATGCGTCCGCTGACCGCCGCGCTGGCGCTGCTGGCGGCCACGCAGGGCGGCCGTTTCGAGCTGTCCGGCGTCGCACGGATGCACGAGCGGCCGATCGGCGACCTGGTCGACGCGCTGCGCCCGCTGGGCTGCCGGATCGACCACCTCGGCCAGGACGGCTATCCGCCGCTGCGCGTTCACGGCGACGGCGTCGTGCCGCTGCGGCTGTCCTCGCCGATCCGCGTCCGCGGCGACGTGTCGAGCCAGTTCCTGACCGCGCTGCTGCTGGCGCTGCCGCTGGTCGCCAGCGAGGCCGCGGCGGTGATCGAGGTCGATGGCGAGCTGATCTCCAAGCCCTACATCGAGATCACCCTGAACCTGCTGGCGCGTTTCGGCATCGAGGTCTCGCGCGACGGCTGGGCGCGTTTCGAGATCCCGGCCGGATGTCGCTACCGGTCCCCGGGCCGGCTGCACGTCGAGGGCGACGCCTCGTCGGCCTCGTACTTCGTCGCCGCGGGGGCGATCGGTGCCGCCGGCGGCGCGCCGGTGCGCATCGAGGGCGTCGGCAGCGACTCGATCCAGGGCGACATCCGCTTCGTCGAGGCGGCACGGGCGATGGGCGCGCAGATCGGCAGCGGGCCGGGCTGGATCAGCGCCGCCCGCGGCGCCTGGCCGCTGCGCGCGATCACGCTGGACTGCAACCACATCCCGGACGCCGCGATGACGCTGGCCGCGATGGCGCTGTTCGCCGACGGTCCGAGCCGGCTGACCAACATCGCCAGCTGGCGCGTCAAGGAGACCGACCGCATCGCCGCGATGGCCGCCGAGCTGCGCCGCCTCGGCGCGACCGTCACCGAAGGCGCGGACTTCATCGAGATCTCGCCGCCCGCGCGCTGGGCCGACGCCGCGATCCACACCTACGACGACCACCGGATGGCGATGAGCCTGTCGCTGGCGGCGTTCAACCCGCTCGCCGGCGGCTCGCCGGGGCGGATCGTGCGCATCTTGGACCCCGGCTGCGTCGCCAAGACCTTCCCCGAGTACTTCGACGCGCTGTTCGGCGTCGCCGGCAGCGACGAGGTGCCGGTGATCACGGTCGACGGGCCGTCGGCTTCGGGCAAGGGCACGCTGGCCGCTGCGCTGGCCGACCGACTGGGCTACCACCTGCTCGACTCGGGCGTGCTGTACCGCGCCACCGGCCTGGTGGCATTGCAGGACGGCATCGACGGCGGGGACGAAGCCGGCCTGGCGGCGATCGCGGGCTCGCTCGACATCCGCTTCGACGGCGACCGCGTGGTGCTGCGCGGCCAGGACGTCAGCGACGCGGTGCGCGGCGAGTCCGCCGGGCAGATGGCGTCGCGGGTGTCGGTGCATCCGGCCGTCCGGCGCTCGCTCAACGCGTTGCAGCTGTCGTTCCGGCGCGCCCCGGGGCTGGTCGCCGACGGGCGCGACATGGGCACGGCCGTCTTTCCCGACGCGGCGCTGAAAGTCTTCCTCACCGCGAGCGCCGCGGAACGCGCGCTGCGCCGTCATAAGCAGTTGATTTCAAAGGGGATCGACGCTACAATTTCGACCCTTCGTGCCGACCTCGAGGCGCGTGACGAGCGGGACCGATCCCGCGCCGCCTCGCCACTCATGCCGGCACGGGATGCGCTGAAGCTCGACAACTCCGCGATGACGATCGACCAGTCGGTCGAACGGGTGCTGGCGTGGTGGGGCGAGCGCAGACCGTTCGGAGCCTGAGCCTGCTCGGACACCGCCCGGTCGAACCGGTGCACCGCACTCCCCTTCCCGGGCCGTCAGGCCCTCGGGTGCGGTGTGATTCTCAACTTCGAACCCGCCACTTCGGTGGCAGCCACCGCCCGGCACGTCCAACCGCCTGATCGCCGGGCCCCAGGAACCTACATGCCCCAAACCCAAACTGCCACCACCGGTGGTGGCGAATCGTTCGCCGCCCTGTTCGAGGAGTCGCTGAAGTCCGCCGACATGCGCGTCGGCGAGGTGATCTCCGCCGAAGTCGTCCGCATCGAGTTCAACCATGTGGTGGTGAACGCCGGCCTGAAGAGCGAGGCCTACGTCCCGATCGACGAATTCAAGAACGACCAGGGCGAGCTCGAAGTCCAGGTCGGCGACTTCGTCGC
>CALJUI010000467.1 GCA_937975735.1 uncultured Rubrivivax sp. | reverse complement strand
GAACAGCATCACGGTGCGCGCCGCGCCGCCGCTCATCACCGCGGCCAGCGCCGGCGCCAGCCGCCGCAGTTCGCCGACGCCGGGGTGCGGCAGCAGCAGCTCGGTCAGCGCGCCGGTCGGCCAGCCGCCGCCGGGCAGTTCGGCGTCGAGCGCGGCGAAGCCGGTGGCCAGGCCATCCCCCGCGCCGCGGCCGAACTGGTTGGCGCGCCACAGCGCGGGGTGCAGCGACTCGGGCGCGGGTCGGGAAATTCGGAGGGAGGCTTCCACCAGAATACTGTACTTTCATACAGTATCCGGGGCAAGTCCTTTCAGCCCAGGGCCCGGCGCACCGCCGCCGCGCAGAGCTCGATCGCCAGGTTGGCCTCGTCGATGACCCGGCCCATCGTGATGAAGCCGTGGATCTGGCGCTCGAAGCAGACGTACTGCGCGGCCACGCCGGCGCCCGACAGCGCGTCGGCGTACTGCCGGCCCTCGTCGCGCAGCGGGTCGAAGCCGGCGGTGAGCACCAGCGCCGGCGGCAGGTGGGCGTGGTCGGTGGCGAGCAGCGGCGAGGCGCGCCAGTCGGCCCACTCGCCGGCGTCGGGCAGGTACTGCGAGCGGTAGTAGCCGACGCTGTCGGCGGTGAGCAGGTAGCCCTGCGCATTGGTCCGGTGCGACGGCGCCACCGCGCGCATGTCGGTGGCCGGGTAGATCAGCAGCTGGAAGGCCGGCAGCGGGTCCTTCGCGTCGCGCAGCGCCAGGCAGACGACGGCCGCCAGGTTGCCGCCGGCGCTGTCGCCGCCGACCGCCAGCCGCGCCGGGTCGATGCCCAGCGTGGCGGCCTGCGCACGCGCGAAGCGGGTCACCGCGAGGCAGTCGTCGACCGCCGCCGGGAACGGGTGCTCGGGGCCCATCCGGTAGTCGACCGACAGCACCGCGCAGCCGCTGGCCGCGCACAGGCTGCGGCACAGCACGTCGTGGGTGTCGAGGTCGCCGATGGTCCAGCCGCCGCCGTGGAAGTACAGCAGCGTCGGCAGCGCGGCGGCGTCGGCGGCGCCCGCCGGGCGCACCAGCCGCAGCGGGATGTGGCCGCCGGGGCCGGGGGCGCTCAGGTCGCGCACGGTGCCGACCGCCGGCGGGTCGGGCTGGGTGAAGCCGCGCCGCTCGCGGTACATCCGGCGCGCCTCGTCGACGGTCAGCGTATGCACCGGCGGCACGCCGCGCTCGATCATCAGGTCGATCAGGGCACGGGCTTGGGGGTCGAGCATCGGCGGGTCTCCTGCGGTCGCGGCCAGTGTATCGGGCATCATCGGCGGCGATGGACACCTGCCCTTGCGGCACCGGCCGCCGCTACGCCGACTGCTGCGGCCGGTGGCACGCCGGACCACTGCGCCTTCAGGCCCCCGACGCCGAGGCGCTGATGCGCTCGCGCTACAGCGCCTTCGTGCGCGGCGACGCCGACTACCTGCGCGACACCTGGGCGGCGGAGACCTGCCCGGCCGACGTCCACGCCGGCGAGCCCGACCTGCACTGGCTCGGGCTGGAGGTGCGCGGGCACGAGGTGATCGACGCCGACCACGCCACCGTCGAGTTCGTCGCGCGCAGCAAGCGCGGCGGCCGCGCGCGGCGGCTGCACGAGGTCAGCCGCTTCGAGCGGCGTGGCGGGCGCTGGGTCTACGTCGACGGGGACCTGCGATAGCGCGCTAACCGAAGCGCAGCGCGTGGATCGGCGGCAGGTGAGTCGACACGGTCGACCAGACGTCGCCGCCGTCGTGGCTGGCCCACAGGTTGCCCGTGGTCGTGCCCATCAGCAGCGAGCGGCCGTCGGGCGCGACGGCCAGGCCGTGGCGGTAGCTCAGGTCGAAGGCGTCGCGCTGCGGCAGCCCCGCGCGCAGCGTCTCGAAGCTCTTGCCGCCGTCGCGCGTGCGGTTGACGACCACCGCGCCGTCGACCGGCACGCGCTGCTGGTCGGCCACGCCGGGCACGAACCAGGCGGTGTCGGGGTCATCGGGGTGCACCGCGACGCCGAAGCCGAACGACGACAGCGGCGCCTTGACCTCGACCCAGTGCTTCGCGTTGTCGGCGCTGCGCCAGATGCCGCAATGGTGCTGGCACCACAGCACGTCGGGCCGCGACGGCGAGCGCACGATGCGGTGCGGGTCCTGCGTGTTCTGGTAGCCCGCCTGCTCGGGCGGCAGGAAGTCCGCGCGCATGCCCTCGGCCTGCAGGGTCCAGCTTTCGCCGTCGTCGGTGGTGACCCAGGCGCCGCCGCAGCTGATGCCCAGCAGCAGCTCGCCGGCCTTCGTCGGGTGCGGACAGATCGAGTGGATGCCGGGCACGTCGTAGCCGCCGCCGAACCATTCGAGCCGCTCCGGCCGGTCCCACAGCGAGCGCACGAGGCGCCAGCTGCCGCCGAAGTCATCCGAGCGGAACAGGCCGCCGGGCAGCGTGCCGGCCCAGACGGTGCCGTTCGCGCGCTCCATCGACCAGATCTGCACCAGCTTCCAGGCCGGCCCGGTGGCGTCGGGCGGCTGCTCGGGATAGGCGGGCGTGGCCACCTCCTTCCACGAGGCGCCGGCGTCGTCCGAGCGGTGGACCTTGACGCCGAAGTGGCCGAGGTTCAGCGCCGCGAGCATGCGGCCGTCCTCGTCGGGCGGCAGCAGCATGCTGACGGGTTCGCCGAGGAAGCTCGAGCCGGCGATCGACCAGGCGCCCCCGGCGCGCCTGAGCTCGAACAGGCCCTTTCGGGTGGCGACCCACGCGCGGCGCGACATGCGAGGTCAGTCGTCGAGTTCGCAACTGGGCCCGACCAGCACGTACCCGTTCGGGCAGGTGGCCGTCTGAGACACCGCGTCGTGGCGGCCGAGCGTGTTCACCCCGACATAGGGCTTGAATCCGGGGCCGAACAGGTAGTCGACGCCGCCATAGACGTGGTTCCCCTGGACGCCCGCGTTGAGCAGGAAGGCCCGATGCAGCAGGCTGTAACCCACCCCCAGTTCGCCCTGCGACTTGCGCTTGCCGTCGAAGCCCTTGATCCGGATCTCGCCGGGGCCCCGCAGCGGCCCGGTCAGCGCGAAGGTCACCTCGGCCGCCGCGCCGTGGACCTTGTCGTCGGAGCCGACCTTGGCCGATCGGTAGCCGAGCACGACGGTCGCGCTGTTGCGCACGTTCATGTCCCACTGGATGCCGACGTAGGCCTTGTCGTCGTTCTTTGTCGCACCGCTCAGTACGGGCGGCACCGGACTGCCCCCCGTGCCCGCCCAGGCCGGCAGGGCGAATCCGATCGCCGCGGTCAGGATCCAGAACAGATGTCGCACCCTCATGTCTCTTCTCCTCCGTCGTGGGATTGCCCTAACCCGAACCATGCTGCCACGGCCCTCCGTGCCTGAGAACCCCCCAGATCAGACCGTGTCCGCCATCCGGTCCACGGCCCGCAGCGCGAGTGCCTGGATCGTCAGCGACGGCGCCTCGCCGCCGCCGCTGCTCGGAAACACGCTCGCGTCGCAGATCCACAGGTTGTCGGTGCCGTGCACGCGCAGCGTGTCGTCGACGACCGAGTCCGCGGCGCTGCGCCCCATCCGGCAGGTGCCGAACACATGCGCCGACGAGAAATGGTCGTAGGTGCCGTACTCCTCGACCAGCCTGTCGACCCCGCTGGCCTTGAGCAGCGCGCGGCAGGCGGCGGCCATCGCGCGCAGGCGGCGCACCGTGACCGCATCCACGTGCGAATGGATGCGCGCCAGCGGGGCCCCGTGCGCGTCGCGCGCCCGCGGGTCGAGGTCGACGTAGGAGCCCGGGTGCGGCAAGGATTCGCCGACCGCGCCGACGGCCACCAGGCGCCCGACCGCCTCCCGCATCGCCCGCTTGTGCGCCAGCCCGAAGCCCGGCACCGCGCGCTGCGCGTGGGCAATCGCGCCGACCATCCCGGACTCGTGGATCGCCGCGCTGAGCCGGAATCCGCCGACCACCCCGGGCACCGCGCCCGGCGCGTTGTGGTCCCAGCAGATCGCGTCGGCGGGCAGGGCGCCGAAGCTCGACAGCGGCGCCGCCGCCTGGCCGATGCTCGTCCACGAGACGGACTCCATCAGGTGCTTGCCGACGTGCGTCGACGCGAGCTCGAATTCCTGCTGCATCAGCAGCAGCCGCGGCGTCTCGATCGCGCCGGCGGCCAGCACCAGCCGCGGCGTCGCCACCCGCGTCCGGCGGCCGTCGCTGCCGACCACCTCGATCGCCGCGACGCGCCGCTTAGGGCCCGGCAGCAGGCGCAGCACCTGGTGCAGCGGCCGCACCTCGAGCCGTCCGCTGGCCCGGGCCTGCGCGATGAAGGTGACGTCGGCCGAGCCCTTGTCGGCGCGCGGACAGCCGCGCGTGCAGCCGCCGCAGTAGTTGCACGGCGCCCGGCCGTCGCGGGCGACCGGCAGCGCCGAGCGCGG
>CALJUI010000466.1 GCA_937975735.1 uncultured Rubrivivax sp. | reverse complement strand
GAGCCCGCTCGAGGTCGGCCCGCAGCGAGCCGATCTCACGCAGCAGTGCCAACGGGCACATGATCGACGAGTGGCAGATCGTAGGTGGCAGCCAGAGCCCGCCGCTAGGTGCGCATATCACCGGCAATGCTCACCCCGCGGTTGGCCAGGGCGTCGGCGCGCTCGTTGCCGGGGTCGCCGGCATGGCCCTTGACCCAGCGCCAGTCGACCCGATGCTGTTCACGCAGCGCGTCCAGGCGCTGCCACAGGTCGATGTTCTTCACCGGCTTGCGGTCCGCGGTCTTCCATCCGCGCGCCTTCCAGCCGTGGATCCAGGTCGTGATGCCGTTGCGCACGTATTCGCTGTCGGTATGGATCACGACCTCGCTCGGACGCTTCAGCGACGACAGCGCCTCGATGACGGCGGTCAGCTCCATCCGGTTGTTGGTCGTCATCGACGCCCCGCCCCAGAGCTCGCGCTCGTGCGCGCCCGACCGCAGCCAGGCGCCCCAGCCGCCCCGGCCGGGGTTGCCCTTGCAGGCCCCGTCCGTGTAGATCACGATCGGGTCGCTCATCGATCGGCTTCGGCCAGTTCACGCTGCCGACGGGCGACGACCGCCGGTGCCGCCCGCGTGCGCCGCAGGTCGCGCTTGGCCAGGCCCACCAGGCGCATGCCGCGCACGTGCTTGACCGCGCTGATCGCGTAGACCGCGCCGAGCACCGGCCACCAGCGGTCGCCGATCGGGTCGATCCAGCGGTAGCGCGAGAGCCAGCGCTCGGACCGGCATGGCGGCCGGTAGGCGCCGAAGCGCCCGCTGTCGACTTCGAAACCGAGCAGGCTCAGCCAGTCGCGCAGCCGCCAGTAGCCGATGAAGTCGCCCGACCGCGGCAGGTACATCGGCCGCTCGCGGGCCAGCCCCAAGCCGCGCCATGCGTGCCCGGCTCGCTGGCGCAGGCCCCACAGGCTGGCCGGGTTGAAGCCGGTGACCACCAGCCGCCCCTCTGGCACGAGCACGCGCTCGACCTCGCGCAAGGTCAGATGCGGGTCGCGCGCGAGCTCCAGCGCGTGCGGCATCACCACCAGGTCCAGGCTGTGGCTGGGGAACGGCAGGGCGTCGAAGTCGCAGTGCAGCACGCTGCGCCGCGCCGCCGGCGGCAGCGTCGTCAGGTCGTCCGCGGGCGGGTCGACGTCGATCAGATCGACCGGCTGCTGCGCATCGTTCGCCACCCAGCGGTGCGGCATGCGGTTGGCGCGCAGCGCGTCGATCTCGGGCAGGCCGAGTTGCAGCGCATGGAAGCCGAAGGCGTCGGCCACCGCATGGTCGAGGTGGTCCTGCTCCCAGGCGAGCAGATAGCGTCCCGGCGGCGACTGCAGCCAGGACCCCAACTCTATAATCGCTTCGTCGCGTGTCACCTGAATGATGTCGCTGTCCCGCCAGCCCCGAATGAGCCGACCGACGATTCTAGTGACCCCTCCTGCTTCCTGCTGCCCGGGGTTGGCCCTGCGGTCGGCGCCGATCGACGCGGCAGTCCGTCGCGCCAAGGTTCCACTTCGATGATGTTTCGCTGCGGCCTGCGCCGCGCCGCCGGCGGCCTGTGCCTGCTGTGGCTGGCCGGATGCGCCACCGTTCCCTCCCCCGATCCCGTGCCCGCACCCGCGGTCGACGACGCGCCGGTGGTCGTCGACGCGACGCCTGCGCCTGCCGCCGCGTCCGCGCCGGCTTTGCCGGCTCCGCCGCCGGATCCCGCGGTCCGCCAGGCCGCCCTCGCCGCGTCGACGAAGGCGCTGCGCGAGCATGACCGCGAGGCCCGCGGCGGTGATGGTTTCCACGAAGACCTGTGGAGCCGTATCCGCGCCGGCTTCGCGATGCCCGACCTCGACGACGACCTCGTGCGGCAATGGGAGCAGTGGTACGCGACGCGGCCGGACTACGTCGCGCGCATGACCGAGCGGGGCAGCCGCTACCTGTTCCACATCGTCGAGGAACTCGAGGCACGCGGCATGCCGCAGGAGCTGGCGCTGCTGCCCTTCATCGAGAGCGCGTTCAACCCGCAGGCGGTGTCCAGTGCCCGGGCGGCCGGCATGTGGCAGTTCATTCCGTCGACCGGCCGCGCCTTCGACCTGAAGCAGAACGTCTTCCGCGACGACCGGCGCGACGTGCTGGCCTCCACCCGCGCGGCGCTCGACTACCTGCAGAGCCTGCACCAGATGTTCGACGACTGGCATCTCGCGCTGGTCGCCTACAACTGGGGCCAGGGCAGCGTGCGCCGCGCGATCGCGCGCAACAAGGTCAGCGGCAGCCCGACCGACTACGGCAGCCTGCGCATGCCGGCCGAGACGCGGCACTACGTGCCCAAGCTGCAGGCCGTGAAGAACCTGATCCAGCGCCCGCAGGACTTCGGACTTGCGCTGCCCACGCTCGAGAACCACCCCTACTTCCTGGCGGTGACGATCGAGCGCGACATCGACGTGGCGCTCGCCGCGCGACTGGCCGGCATGCCGCTGGAGACCTTTCAGCAGTTCAACCCGCAGCACGACAAGCCGGTCATCCTGGCCGCCGGCACGCCGCAGGTGCTGCTGCCCTACGACAACGCGAACCGGTTCGTGCGCGAACTGGCGCTCCACGAGGGCCCGCAGGCGAGCTGGACGGCCTGGGTCGCGCCGCGCACGCTCAAGCCCGCGGAGGTGGCCAGGCAGGTCGGCATGAGCGAGGACGAGTTGCGTGCGGTCAACCGGATCCCGCCACGGATGCTGGTCAAGGTCGGTTCGACGCTGCTCGTGCCGCGCAGCGCGGCGCGCCAGGCCGACGTGCCCGAGCATCTGGCGGACAACGCGGCGATGGTGCTCGCGCCGGAAATCGCGCAGCGCCGGCTCGTCATCAAGGCCGGCGCCAAGGGCGACAGCGTTGCCGCGGTGGCGCGCCGCTATCGCGTCAGCGCGCAGCTGGTGGCGCTGTGGAACGACGTCGCGGTGGACGGCCGCTTCCGGCCCGGCGCGCGCATCGTCGTGATGGTGCCGACGAAGAAAAGCGTGCGCAGCCAGCGCCCGGCCGCGCCGCGGCGCGCGAAGAAGCGCTGATCGGGAAGGTCAGCGCCGGTCGACCAGCGCGTGGGCGATCGTGCCCAGGTCGACGTACTCGAGCTCGCTGCCGGCCGGCACGCCGCGGGCCAGCCGCGTGACGCGCAGCCCGCGCGCGCGCAGGGCCTCGCCCAGCGCATGGGCGGTGGCTTCGCCCTCGGCGGTGAAGCCGGTGGCCAGGATCACCTCCTCGACGATGCCGTCGGTCGCGCGCTCGACCAGTTCGCGCGCGTCGATCGCGCTGGCGCCGACGCCGTCGATCGGGCTGAGCCGGCCCATCAGCACGAAGTAGTAGCCTCGAAAGCCGCCGGAGCGCTCGAGCGCGGCCTGGTCCGCGGGCGACTCGACCACGCACAGCAGCCGACCGTCGCGCGACGGGTCGCGGCAGGTCGTGCACAGCGCGTCCTCGGTGAAGGTATGGCAGCGCTCGCAATGGCGCATCCGCGCGATCGCGTGCTGCAGCGACCGGGCGAGTCGGTCCGCACCCTCGCGGTCGTGCTGCAGCAGATGGAAGGCCATGCGCTGCGCCGACTTCACGCCGACGCCGGGCAGCCGCCGCAGCGCGTCGATCAGCCCCTGCAGCGCGGGTTCGGCCACGAGGCGAAGGTCAGAACGGCAGCTTCATGCCGGGCGGCAACGGCAGTCCGTCGGTCAGCTTGCCCATCTTCGCGGTGCTGACCTCCTCGGCGCGGCGCAGCCCGTCGTTGAAGGCGGCGGCGACCAGGTCCTCGAGCATGTCCTTGTCGTCGGCCAGCAGGCTGGGGTCGATGGTCACGCGGCGCACGT
>CALJUI010000465.1 GCA_937975735.1 uncultured Rubrivivax sp. | reverse complement strand
CCGCCACCGTCGACGCCGACTTCGAGTAGAAGCGGTCGCCGATGAACTGCGGCACCGTGAACTTGCCGAACTTGCGCAGGTAGGGCGCGAGCAGCATCGCCAGCAGCACGTAGCCGCCGGTCCAGCCCATCAGGAACAGGCCACCGCCGTAGCCCATGTTGGAGATCAGGCCGGCCATCGAGATGAACGACGCCGCGCTCATCCAGTCGGCCGCGGTGGCCATCCCGTTCATCACCGGCGGCACGCTGCCGCCGGCGGCGTAGAACTCGCTCGTCGAGCCGGCGCGCGCCCACATGGCGATGCCGATGTAGAGCGCGAAGCTCAGGCCGACGACGATGTAGATCGTGGTTTGAAGTTCCATGGTCGGCCTCAGTCCTCGTGAACGTCGAACTTGCGGTCGATGTCGTCCATCTTCTTCTTGTAGTAGAAGATCAGGGCGATAAAGACGTAGATGGATCCCTGCTGTGCGAACCAGAAGCCCAGCGGATAGCCGCCGAGCTTGATGTTGTTCAGCAGGTCCGCGAACAGGATGCCGGCGCCGAACGACACCAAGAACCAGACGATCAGGATCTTGGTGAGCAGCGCCAGCGTGGCCTTCCAGTAGCCATGGCTGTCGTGTTGCATAGAGAGTCTCCTCCTCGGATGAATGCAGGCGCCATCGGGTGGATGGCTTGCACGACCCGAACTCTCGCGGCGAGCTCTGACCAGCCACTGACAGAAGACCAACACAAACTGACAACCTGGGTAATTACCCGGCCCCGAAATCCCTTCATGCGGGATCCGCTGCGGATCCGCGCGTAATTCCGGGGGGTTCGCGCGGTCAGCGCAGCGGTTCGAGCTGGCCCAGCAGCGTCGGCACCAGCTCGGTCACCGTCGGGTGGATGTGCATCGCGCGCTCGACCACGGTGTAGGGCGCGCCCGCGGCCATCACGTCGAGCAGCGAGTGCACGACCTCGTCGCCGTTCATGCCGAGGATCGCGGCGCCGAGCAGCCGCTCGCTCTTCGCATCGACGAGCACCTTCATCAGGCCCTGCGTCTCGCCGGCCTCGCGCGCGCGGCCGACGCGCTGCATCGGCATCGTCGCGATCAGCGCGTCGGTGCCGCGCTCGCGCACCTGCGCCTCGGTCAGCCCGACACGGCCCAGCGGCGGGTCGATGAACAGCGCGTAGCAGGGGATGCGGTCGCCGATCAGCCGCGGCTCGTGTTCGAAGAGATTGGCGACGACCACCTCGTGGTCGTTCCACGCGGTGTGCGTGAAGCCGCCGCGGCCGTTGCAGTCGCCGACCGCCCAGACGCCCTCGGCGCTGGTCCGGCACTGCTCGTCGACCTCGATGAAGCCGCGCGCATCGGTGCGGATGCCCGCAGCCTCGAGCCCGAGGCCGTCGGTGTTCGGCTGCCGGCCCACCGCCAGCAGCACGTGGCTGCCTCGGATCGCCTGCGCCTCGCGCTCGCATTGCGCGCCGACGACGATGTCGGCGCCGTCGCGCGCCAGTGCGATGCACTCGGCCCCCAGCTCGAAGCGGATGCCTTCGGCCTCCAGGATCTTGCGGATGCCGGCGGCGATGTCGTCGTCCTCGCGCGGCAGCAGCCGGGACTCACGCTCGACCACCGTGACCTCGGCGCCGAAGCGCCGCATCATCTGCGCGAACTCCAGGCCGATGTAGCTGCCGCCGACGATGACCAGGTGCTGCGGCACTTCGGTGAGTTCCATGATCGAAGCGTTGTCGAGCACCGGCACCTCGTCGATGCCCTGCAGCGGCGGACGGGCCGGGCGGCCACCGACGTTGAGGAAGATGCGCGCGGCCCGCAGGGTGCGGTCGCCGACGCGCAGCGTGCTTTCGCCGGTGAAGCGCGCCTCGCCGACGATCACCTCGGTCCGGTCGAGCCCGCGCATCCACTGCTCGACCCCGTCGCGCGACTGCTTCACGATGCGGTCCTTGCGCGCCTTCACGCGACCCATGTCGATCCGCAGCCGGTCGACGTCGAAGCCGAAGTCGGCGCCGCGCTGCGCCAGCCGGATCGCACGCGCGCTGGCCACCAGTGCCTTGGTCGGCACGCAGCCGTCGTTGACGCAGGTGCCGCCGAAGCACCCGCGCTCGATGACCGCGGTGCGCAGCCCTTCCCGGCTGCAGCGGGCGGCGATCGCCGGGCCGGCCTGGCCGGCGCCGATGACGATCGCGTCGAAGGTCTCGATGGCCATGGCGGTCTCCTTCGCGGCTCGGGCGGACCATCATGAAGGGTCGATCGCCGGCTGTCGAATCAGTCGGCTCGCGGGCTGATAGGCTGCGCCGATGCCCAGCGACGACCTCGCCCGCCGCGCCCAGGCCGAAGGCCTGGCCTGGGGCCTGCTCGCCGCGGCGATCTGGGCCAGCTACAGCGTGCTCGCGCGGCTGGCCGTGAAGGCAGGGCTGAGCCCGGGCGACCTGACCCTGCTGCGCTTCGCGCCCGGCGCGCTGATCATGGCGCCGCTGCTGTGGCGCTACGGGCTGCGCGACCTCGCCGGCCTCGGCTGGAAGCGCGGCCTCGTGCTGACGCTGCTCGCCGGGCCGATGTTCAGCATGCTGCTGATGAGCGGATTCTCGTACGCGCCGCTGGCCCACGGCGCGGTGATCGCGCCGGCCTGCCAGATGCTCGCGGGCCTCGGCCTGTCGGCCTGGATCGCCCACCAGCGGCTGACGCGCGAGAGCGTGATCGGCGCCGGCTGCATCGTGCTCGGCCTGGTCTTCGTCGGCGGCGACGGCCTGCTGCAGGTGCAAGAGCCGCTGACGCCGCTGGGCGACCTGCTGTTCGCGCTCGGCGGCTGCTGCTGGGGCCTGTTCGGTGCGCTCTCGAGGCGCTGGGGCGTCGAGCCGATGCGGCTGACCGCGGTGGTGACCGTGCTGTCCTTCGTGATCTTCGCGCCGGGTTTCCTGGCGCTGTCGGACTTCGACCGCCTGGCCGCGGCGAGCCCGTCGATGATCGTGACGCAGATCGTCGCGCAGGGCCTGGGCGCCGGGCTGGTGGCGCTGCTCGCGTTCAGCCGCGCGGTGGCGCTGCTCGGGTCGGGCCGCGCCGCGTTCTTCGGCGCGATGGTGCCCGGCGCGGCCTCGCTGCTGGCGATTCCCGTGCTCGGCGAAGTGCCGACCGGCCTGCAGGTGGCCGGCATCGTGGCGGTGGTGATCGGCCTGCTGATCGCCTTCGGTGCGGTCCGCGTGCTGATCGAGCGCTGGCTCAGACCTTCTTCGCGACGAGCGTGAGGATGTCGTAGCTGGCGACGAGCTCGCCGCGCTGGTTCGTCACCTCGACGTCCCAGGCCACCACGCCCTGGCCGACGCCGTCCGGGCCCTTGCGGTTGCGGTCGATCTTGCGCTTGGCGGTCAGCCGCGCGCGGATCGTGTCGCCGATGGCCACCGGCTTGACGAAGCGCAGCGTGTCCAGGCCGTAGTTGGCCAGCACCGGTCCCGGCGCCGGCGAGACGAACAGCCCCGCCGCGGCCGACAGCACGAAGTAGCCGTGCGCGATGCGCTGGCCGAACTGCGTCTCCTTCGCGGCGATGTCGTCGAAGTGCATGTAGAAGTAGTCGCCGCTGATGCCGCCGAAGGCGACGATGTCGGCGTCGGTCACCGTGCGCCGGTGCGTCAGCAGGCTCTCGCCGATCTTCAGGTCCTCGAAGTGGCGCCGGAACGGGTGCAGCTCGGTCTCGATGACCTTGGCGCCGCGCACGTGCTCGCCGGTCACCGCCGCGAGCATCGTCGGCGAGCCCTGCACCGCGGCGCGCTGCAGGTAGTGCTTGACGGCGCGGATCCCGCCGAGCTCCTCGCCGCCGCCGGCGCGGCCCGGGCCGCCGTGCTTGAGCATCGGCA
>CALJUI010000464.1 GCA_937975735.1 uncultured Rubrivivax sp. | reverse complement strand
GGGCGTGGGAACCGTCGCGTACGTGAACCATCGCGACCACCGCTACCTCGACGCCCCGGTGGCCCGGGAAGGAGGGGGGACGCCGGCGCTCGTCGAGTCGCTCCGCGCCGGGGCGGTGTTGCAGCTGCACATGCCGGCCGGCGCGGTGCAGCACCGCGCCGATCGTGAACAGCGCGACCGGGCTGGCGGCGTCGGCGAGCATGCGCACGACGGTGTCGGCCGGCCCCGGCAGGGACCAGCCGGCGACCGAGAACAGTGCCCCGACCGCGATTGCCCAGGGCAGCGGGTTCGACAGCGCGCCGCGCAAGGCGCGCAGCGCGCCGGCGCGAGCGCCATGGCCGGACGCGTCCTGCGACTGGGCCAGCGCGATGCACAGCGAACTGGTCACGAACAGGTCGGCCAGCACCAGGCTGATCACCGGACCTGCGGCGGCGCTGCCGAGCAGCGCGGCCAGCAGCGGCACGCCCATGAAGCCGGTGTTCGGGAACGCGGCGACGAGCGCGCCGAAGGCCCCGTCCTTGAGCCCGACCGGGGGCTTGAGCGTCAGCGCGATCGTGAAGAAGACGATGATCAGCGCGCCGAGCAGGTAGACGCCGAGCACCGCCGGGTTCAGCAGCTGGAAGATCGGCGTGCCGGCGCCGAAGCGGAACAGCAGGCAGGGCAGCGCGAAGTACAGCACGAAGGCGTTGAGCCCCGGGATCGCGCTTTCCGGCAGCACCTGCTGGCGCGCGGCGAGGTATCCGGCCAGCACCAGCGCGAAGAACGGGACGGTGACGGCCAGGATCGCTTGCACGGGCGGCAGTATGCCCGCCGCGGCTCAGGCGACCTCGGCGCCCGGTTGGCGCGGATCGACTGCGAAGCGCGCGAGGTCGTGCACCGCACTACCCGGATCGTCGGGGTCTTCGACGGCCTTGAGCGTGACCCTTGCGCCCTGCGCATCGAGCTCGAGCAGCTGGTAGCCGCGCCGGTCGCCGCGCGCGAACAGGACATGCGGGTTGTGCCTGCGTGCGGCGTCGATGCGGTCCTGGCCGATGCCGTGGCTGCTGATCGAGGTGCCGCAGAACTCGGTGGCGACCAGCGGCGAGCGCGGGTTGTCGGGATCGAGACGGAGGTCGGCGACGTAGTGGGCGTGCACGTCGCCGCCGAGCACGACCAGCCCGCGGGCGTGGCGCTCGTGGGCCTGGGCGAGCAGGCGCCGGCGGGCCGCCGGGTAACCGTCCCAGCCGTCGGTCCAGTAGGTCGGGTCGCGGGCCGGGTCGCGCCAGCTGAACTGGGCCATCAGCGTCTGCTGCACGAGCAGGTTCCACGGCCGATCGGCGTCCCAGCCCTCGGCCAGCCAGGCCTCCTGCGCCGCGCCGAGCAGGCTGCGCCGCGGTGCGTCGAGATCGGGGCAGTCGCGCCGGCGCACGGTGTTCGAGCCGCCGCGGCCCGGGCGCGGGCAGGCCTGCGGGTCGCGATGCTGGCGGGTGTCGAGCAGGTGCAACCGCGCGATCCGGCCCCAGTCGAGCCGGCCGTGCAACGGCAATTCGACGCCGATCGGCCGCATCGACTTCGACACCGGCTGGTGCTCCCACCAAGCGCGGTAGGCCGCGGCGCGCCGGGCCGCGAAGCCGTCTTCCAGCGTCTGGCTCTGCAGGCCGGCGTAGTCGTTGGCGACCTCGTGGTCGTCCCAGATGACCAGCCAGGGCGCGGCGGCGTGGGCGGCCTGCAGCAGCGGGTCGGACTTGACCAGCGCATAGCGCGCGCGGTACTCGGCCAGCGTGCGGACCTCCCCGCCGGTGTGCGCGCGCACGCGCCCTGGCAGCGCCGGGTACTCGTAGAGGTAGTCGCCGTGGAAGAGCACGAGGTCCGGCGCCTGCGCGGCGGCGTCGCGCCAGGCGGCGTAGTGGCCGTGGTCGTAGCGCTGGCAGCTGGCACTGACCGCGCGCAGCGTGGCGTCGGCGCCCCGCGCCGGCGCGGTGCGCGTGCGCCCGACCGCGCTGCGCTGGCCCAGCGCCTCGAAGCGGTACCAGAACCAACGGCCCGGCGGCAGCCCGCGCGCTTCGGCGTGCACGCTGTGCGCGTCGTCGGCGATCGCCGCCTCGGCGCCCTGCGCAATGACGTGGACGAAGCCCTCGTCGTCGGCGAGCGTCCACTGGACCGGCACCCGGTCCGGCAGGCCGTCGCCGGTGAGGCGCGTCCACAGCACGACGCCGTCGGGCCTCGGATGACCCGAGCCGACGCCGAGCGCGAAGCGCGGGCCGGCGTCGGCCCAGACACGCGGCACCAGTGCCGGAACGGCCAGCGCGGCGACGCCGGCGATCCAGCGCCGACGGCCGGGTATCGGCAGCGGCGGGGCGGCGGGGGCGGATCGGCGCATGGCTCGGGATATAGCACGCGGCCGCGGACGCCGCGTCTGCCGTAAGCTCGCGGCACGATGACCGTGCGGAGCGCAAGATGACTTCCCGCTGGCGACGCGTCTTCGGCGGCCTCTGGCGCGCGCTCGACATCACCCGCCGGGCGCTGCTGAACCTGCTGCTGCTGGCGCTGGTGATCGGCGCGGCCTGGTGGTGGCTGCGGCCGGGTCCGCCGGCGCTGCAGGCGCCGACCGTGCTGGTGCTCGATCTGCAGGGCGTGGTGCGGGAGCAGACCGCCGGCGGCTGGCGCCGGCTGGCGATGGAGCGTGTGCGTGGCCAGGCGCCGCGGCAGTGGCGCCTGCGCGACCTGCTGGCCGGGCTGGACGCGGCCTCGCGCGACCCGGCCATCGGCCGGCTGCTGCTGCTCGCCGACGGCCTGACCGGCACCGGCCCGGCGACGGCGCGCGAGATCGCCGCGGCGGTCGACCGCTTCCGCGCCGCCGGCAAACCGGTCACCGCCTGGGGAGCCCGGATCGGGCAGACCGGCTACCAGATCGCCGCGCACGCCGACGAGGTCTGGCTGCATCCGATGGGCGAGGTGATCGTCGAGGGCTACGGCCGTCACCGCAACTACTACCGCGAGGCGCTCGAGCGCGTCGGCATCACGCCGCACGTGCTGCGCGCCGGGCGCTTCAAGAGCGCCGGCGAGACCTGGGTCGCCGACGCGCCCTCGCCCGAGGCGTTGCAGGCCGACCGGGCCGTGCTCGACGCGCTGTGGCGGCTGTACACGGACGACGTCGAGCGCGCCCGCCGGCTGGGCGCCGGCGCGATCGGCCGGCTGATCGACGACCTGCCGGCACGCTTCGCGGCGGCCGGCGGCGATGCCGCGCTGCTGGCGCGCGAGCAGGGTCTGGTCGACGCACTGAAGACGCGCGACGAATTGCGTGCGTCGCTGATCGAGCGCGGCGCCGCCGACCCGCATCACAAGAGCTTCCGCCAGGTCGCTTTCGCCGACTACCTGGCGCGCATCGAGTCCGGGTCTGCCGAGGCCAAGGTGGCGGTGGTGGTCGCCGAGGGCGGCATCCGCGACGGCCGGGCGCCGCCCGGCGCGGTCGGCGGCGAGTCGACCGCGGCGTTGATCCGGCAGGCCCGCGAGGACGCGCAGGTCAAGGCGGTCGTGCTGCGGATCGACTCGCCCGGCGGCAGCGCCTTCGCCGCCGAACAGCTGCGGCGCGAGCTCGAGCTGACCCGCACCGCCGGCAAGCCTGTCGTCGTGTCGATGGGCGACCTCGCGGCCTCCGGCGGCTACTGGATCGCGCTGGCCGCCGACGAGGTGATCGCCGAGGCGGCGACGATCACCGGGTCGATCGGCGTGGTCGCGATGTTCCCCGGCATCGACCGTGCGCTCGACCGGTTCGGCGTGCACACCGGCGGCTACACGACGACCTGGCTGGCTGGCGCCTTCGACCCGCGGCGCCCGCTCGATCCGCGGCTGGCGGCGATGATCCAGGCACGGGTCGACCGCGTCTATGCCGACTTCACCGGCCGCGCTGCGTCCGCCCGCCACCGCACGCCGGCGCAGATCGATGCGGTCGCGCAGGGCCGCATCTGGACCGGCGCACAGGCGCTGGAGCATGGCCTGGTCGACCGCCTCGGCCGCTTCGATGATGCGCTGCAGGCCGCGGCGCGCCGCGCCGGTCTGGCCGCGGGCGACTGGCGCACGGTGTACGTCGAGGGGTCGAGAGGCCGTCTCGACCGCTGGCTCGGACGCTGGCTGCCGGCGCTGCAGGCGGACCGGGCCGAGCCCGCCGACCTGACGTCGGCCCTGGCGTGGCCGGCCGCGCTGCTGGCCGAGGGCGCCGACGAACTCGTCGACCTGCTGTCGGTGCTGCAGTCGACGCCGCCGGGCGCCGGCATGGCGCACTGCCTCTGCGGCGACCCCTGACTCCCGCCGGGAGGACTACCAGCGCCGAACGCGGCCGGTGTCCAGGTGCACGAAGCGGCTGCGCTCGTAGTAGCCGACGCCGCCGCGCTGCAGCGCAATCGCGGCGTCGCGCAGGTCGCCGAGGCGGGCCCCGGGCAGGCGCACGTCGATCGCCCGCCCGTCCATGTGCAGGCTGCGGCGGGCCACGCCGCCGCCGCCCTGGCGGCGCAGGCGTTCGTTGGTGGCCGGCGCGCGGTAGCCGGAGATCACCTCGAAGGGCTCGCGGCTGCCGAGCACGTCGCGGGTGCGATGCAGGAGGTCGAACAGCGACGGATCGATGCGGCCGACCTCGCCGCTGTAGTGGTCGCGCAGGAAGCGGTTCAGCGCGGCCAGCGCCTCCGGCAGGTAGTGGTCGCCGCGCGCGAACGGCAGCTCGATGTCCTCGCCGGTGTGGGTATGCACGAAGGCCAGCGAGCGCGTCTCGGCGGAACGGGCCCAGGCGGGCACCGCGGCCAACGTCAGGCCGCCGGCGGCCAGGCGCAGTCCCTGGGTGAGCAGAACGCGGCGAGGGCGGTGGGGGAGCGTGGTCATCGGAATCTCTCGGGGAAGCGCAGGGCCTGGTCGAGCAGCCGGTCCAGGCCGTAGAGGTCATCGAAGAAGTGGATCCGACCCGACTTGACGAGCGTGGTTCCATAGGCGATCAGCACCGGGACCGGCTCGGTCAGCCGCAGCGTCGAGGATTCGCCGCGCTGCATCGCCTCGCGGATGCGCGCCTCGTTCCACTCGGGCATCGTGCGCAGCACGAAGGTCGCGAGTTCGACCGGCTGCTCGACGCGGATGCAGCCGTGGCTGAAGTCGCGCCGCTCGCGTTCGAAGAGCGCGGTCGCCGGCGTGTGGTGAAGGAAGATGTGACTGCGGTTCGGGAACACGAACTTGATGTCGCCCAGCGCGTTGCGCGGGCCCGGGCGCTGGCGGATGCGCAGCCGGCCGGCCAGCACGGCGTCGAGCTTGGCCGGCGTCAGGGCCGCATCGCTCCGCCCGGCCGCATCGACGAACTCGTAGCCGAGGCGCTCGAACGCCGCCGGGTCGCGCCGCAACTGCGGCACGAGCTCACGGCGCGCGATCGACGGGGGCACGTTCCAGTACGGGCTGAACTCGATGAAGCGCATGTCCTCGTCGAACAGCGGCGTGCGCGTGTCCATCGCCTTGCCGACCACGATCTTCATCTCGCGCTCGACGCGGATGCGGCCGTCGCGGACCTCGTACGCGCGCAGCACGAATTCCGGGATGTTGACCACGATCATCCGCGGGCCCTGCATCAGCGGCGTCCAGCGCAGGCGTTCCATCGTCAGCTCGATCTGACGGGCGCGTTCGGCCGGCGTCACGTCCAGCCGGGCCCATGTCGCCGGGCCGACCACGCCGTCGACGGCGATCGCGTGGCGGGACTGGAAGCGGCGTACGGCCTCGACCAGCGGGCCTTCGTAGCGCGCCGGCACCGAGCTGTCGACGTCGAGATCGCCGAGCGCCTTCAGTCGCTCGGCCAGGCGCTCGAGGGCCGCGTAGTCGTCGCCCGGCGCGAGCGGCGGCGACCGCCGCGGCAGCGCTGCGGCCCAGGCCGGGTGACCGGCCAGCGCGTGGTAGCGTGACAGCGCGTCGCGCAGCGCGCCGTACAGCGGCAGCGGCGGCCGCGCCGACGCTCGCGCCGCTTCCAGGCGGCCGGCGGCGATCGCCGCGTCCAGCGCCGCGCGGGCGTCGAAGCCGTCGGTGCGCGCAACGCTGAAGTCGTGGTGGATCGCGCGCGGATCGACCCGGCCGTGGCGCAGGTGCGTCAGGTAGCGCTGCACGGCCGCGTCCAGGCGGCGATCGAGCGCGAGACTGTCGCCGCCGGACTGCATCGCCGCGGCGAGCCCGGCCGCGTCGTAGTCGGCGCTGCGCAGGCCGTCGCTCGCGGCATCGATCAGCCAGCCCAGCGCCTCGCGCGCCATGGGCGTGGGCAGCCCGCCGTCGAACCAGCGCGGGCCGGCCGCCATGGCCACGCCGGCCCAGAGCAGCGCCAAGCCGAGCCCGAGCGGACGTGCGACGAACCGAGGGTGCATCCGTGCATTGTCGCGGCCGATCGTCGCCGCCGCGGTGACCTCGATCAGTTCTTCGCACGGGGTGCTCGCTATCATGCGCGGCCGACCTTCCCCCGATGTCCGACACGCTCAACCCCGCCCAGCTCGACGCCGTGCATCACCTGCGCAGCCCGTGCCTGGTGCTGGCGGGTGCCGGCTCGGGCAAGACGCGCGTGATCACGCACAAGATCGTGCGGCTGCTGCAGTCGGGACTCGAGCCGTCGCAGATCGCGGCGATCACCTTCACCAACAAGGCGGCGGCCGAGATGCGCGAGCGTGCGCGCGCGCTGGTCGGGCCGCGCGCGGCGAAGGACCTGGCGATCAGCACCTTCCACTCGCTGGGCGTGCGCATGCTGCGCCAGGATGGCGAGCGCATCGGGCTGCGGCCCAACTTCTCGATCCTCGACAGCGACGACGTGCTCGGCATCCTGCGTGACGCCGGCGGCTGCAGCGACAACGCCCTGGCCCGGCGCTGGCAATGGACGATCAGCGGCTGGAAGAACCAGGGTCTCGACGGCGACGGCGCCGAGCGCGCCGCCGCGGACGAGGACGAACGTGTCGCGGCGCGGATCATGCGCCGCTACGAGGAGCGGCTGGCGGCCTTCCAGGCGGTGGACTTCGACGACCTGATCGGCCTGCCGCTGGCGCTGCTGCAGCGCGACGAGGCGGCTCGCATGGCCTGGCGAGGGCGCTTCCGCCACGTCCTGGTCGACGAGGTGCAGGACACCAACGCGGTGCAGTACGAACTGCTGAAGGCCCTGGTCGGACCCGACGGCTGCTTCACCGCGGTCGGCGACGACGACCAGAGCATCTACGGCTGGCGCGGCGCGACGATCGACAACCTGCGCCGCCTGCCGCAGGACTCACCGACGCTCAAACTGATCGCGATG
>CALJUI010000463.1 GCA_937975735.1 uncultured Rubrivivax sp. | reverse complement strand
CTGCAGCGCCTTGGCCCCGCGTGCTCGTCGGCCGCCGATAGACTCGCGCGGTGTCCGACATCCCGACCCATCTGCTGTACCTGCACGGCTTCCGATCGTCGCCGCGCTCGTTCAAGGCGCAGCGCCTGAAGGACTGGCTGGCGCGGCACCGACCCGAACTGCATTGGTGCTGCCCGCAGCTGCCGCCGTCACCGGCCCAGGCGATGGCGCTGATCGACCGCACGCTGGCGACCTGGCCCGCCGGGCATTTCGCGGTCGCCGGCAGTTCGCTCGGCGGCTTCTACGCCACCGTCGCCGCCGAACGATGGGGGTGCGCCGCGGCGCTGCTGAACCCGGCGATCGACCCGGCGCGCGACCTCGCCGCGTACATCGGCGAACTGACCGCCTGGCACGACCCCGAGCAGCGCTTCGAGTTCCGGCGCGAAGACGTCGACGCGCTGCGTGCGATGACACCGGCGCGGATCACCCGGCCCGAGCGCTACTTCGCGATCGTCGCCAAGGGCGACGAGTTGCTCGACTGGCGCGAGATGGTCGCGCGCTATCGCGGCGCCACGGTCCGTCTGCTCGAGGGCAGCGACCACGCGCTGTCGGACTTCGACGATCACCTGCCCGCATTGATCCACTTCCTCCAACTCGATCCGAAGCAATGAAACTGAAGGACCGCATCACCATCGTCACCGGCGCCGCGCAGGGCATCGGCCTGGCCACTGCCGAGCGCTTCGCCCGCGAAGGCGCGCATGTCATCGTCTGCGACCTGCGCCGCGAGGGCGTCGACGCCGCCGTGGCCGCCTGCCGCGCGGCGGGCGGGCGCGCGACCGGGCATCTCGTCGACGTCACCGCGCGCGAGCAGGTCGACGCGATGGTCGGCGCCGTGCTCGGCGACCACGACCGCATCGACGTCCTCGTCAACAACGCCGGCATCACCAAGGACGCACGGCTGCAGAAGATGTCGATGGCGCAGTTCGACAGCGTCATCGACGTCAACCTGCGCGGGGTCTTCCACTGCGCGCAGGCGGTCGCCGAGCCGATGGTCGCGCGCGGCGCAGGCGTGATCCTCAACGCCAGCAGCGTGGTCGGCATCTACGGCAACTTCGGCCAGACCAACTACGCCGCCGCCAAGTTCGGCGTCATCGGTTTCACCAAGACCTGGAGCCGCGAGCTCGGACCCAAGGGCATCCGCGTCAACGCGGTGGCGCCGGGCTTCATCGAGACGCCGATCCTGGCGACGATCCCCGACAAGGTGATGACACAGATGCGCGAGCAGGTGCCGCTCAAGCGCCTGGGCCGGCCCGACGAGATCGCCGGTGTCTACGCCTTCCTCGCCAGCGACGACGCCAGCTACATCAACGGTGCGGTCATCGAGGTCTCGGGTGGCATGACCGTGTAGGACAATCCCGGGCGTGACCTACGCCCTGTTCGACGACGCCGGCAAGTTCCTCGCCGGCCGCGTGATGTCCGAAGCCGAGACCTCGATGCAGGTCGAGCTCGATTCGGGCAAGCGCGTGAAGGTGAAATCCGCCAACGTGCTGCTGCGCTTCGACCAGCCGGCGCCGGCCGAGCTGATCGCCCAGGCGCAGCAGATCGCCCCCGAGATCGACCTCGACCTGGCCTGGGAGTTCGCGCCCGACGAGGACTTCGGCTTCGCCGACCTGGCCCGCGATTATTTCGACGCGCAGGCCGGCGCCGACCAGCAGGCGGCGGCGCTGTTCCGCCTGTTCGAGGCGCCGCACTACTTCCGCCGCGTCGGCAAGGGCCTGTTCCGCAAGGCGCCGGAGGAGACCGTCAAGGCCGCGCTGCTGGCGATCGAGCGCAAGAAGCAGATCGCCGCGCAGATCGACGCCTGGGCGGCCGAGCTGTGCGAGGGGCGCTGCCCGGCGCCGGTGCGCGAGCAGCTCTACCGCATCCTGTTCAAGCCCGACAAGAACGCGCCCGAGTACAAGGCCGTCGTGCAGGCCGCCAAGCAGGCGCAGCGCGCGCCGCTGGAGCTGCTGCAGCGCGCCGGCGCGATCGAGAGCCCCTACCAGTTCCACTGGCAGCGCTTCCTGTTCGAGCAGTTTCCGCGCGGCACCGGCTTTCCGGAGCTCGAGGTGCCGGGCATCGAGGAGGAACTGCCGCTGGCGCCAGTGCAGGCTTTCTCTTTCGACGACTCGGCGACCACCGAGATCGACGACGCGCTGTCGGTGCAGGGCCTGGGCAGCGGCAGCGTCGTGCTCGGCGTGCACATCGCCGCGCCGGGCCTCGCGATCGAGCCCGATTCGGCGCTGGACAAGGTCGCCCGCGAGCGCCTGTCCACCGTCTACATGCCGGGGCACAAGATCACGATGCTGCCCGACCACGTCGTGCAGGCCTACACGCTCACCGAAGGGCGCGAGTGCCCGAGCCTGAGCCTGTACCTGACGATCGACGAGGCCAGCCTGGAGATCGGCGGCCACGAGACGAGGATCGAGCGCGTGCCGATCGTCGCCAACTTGCGCCACGACCAGCTCGACGACGTGATCACCGAGGCCTCGCTGACCGGCGAAGCGCCCGCCGACTACCCCTTCGCCGCCGAGCTCGGTTTCGCGTTCCGGCTGGCGCGCGAGCTGAAGGCGCGGCGCGAGCTGGTGCGCGGCAAGCCCGAGACCTTCAACCGGCCGGACTACAGCTTCCGGCTCGATGGCGTCACCGGGACCGAGCCCAGCGGCGACGAGACCGTGGTGATCGCGCAGCGGCGCCGCGGCGCCGCGCTGGACCTGATCGTCGCCGAGGCGATGATCCTCGCCAACAGCACCTGGGGCGGCTGGCTGGACCAGTGCAAGGTGCCCGGCATCTACCGCAGCCAGGCCAGCCTGCTGCCCGGGGTGAAGGTGCGCATGGGCACGAAGGCGGTGCCGCACGCCGGCATCGGGGTGCCGCAGTACGCCTGGTCGACGTCGCCGCTGCGCCGCTACGTCGACCTCGTCAACCAGTGGCAGATCATCGCCTGCGCGCGCCACGGCCACACTGCGGCGCTGGCCGCGCCGTTCCGGCCCAAGGACGCGTCGCTGTTCTCGATCATCTCGGCCTTCGACGCCGCCCATGCCGCCTACGGCGACTTCCAGCGCGGCATCGAACGCTACTGGGCCCTGCGCTGGCTGGCGCAGAACGAGGTCTCGGCGCTCGACGCCACCGTGATGAAGGACGGTCTGGTGCGTGCCGACGAGCTGCCGCTGGTCTTCCGGGCCTCCGGCACCGAGTCGCTGCCGCGCGGCGTGCACGTGCGCGTGCGGCTGAACGCGACGGATCTGCTGACGCTGGACGTGCACGCGACGCTGGTCGAGCGCATCGACACCGTGCTGAGCGCCGACGACGCCGCAGACAGCGACGGCGAGGACGACGGGGCCGGGAGCGGCCCGCTGACGCTGGCGATCGACGTCGAGGACGGCGGCCCGCCCGGTGCGCCGGACTGAGATGAGTCACTGGCTGAGCAAGCTGAGCGCGCTGCACTGGGCCCTGCTGGTGTCCTTCGGCGTGCACGGCGCGCTGCTGACGGTGCGCTTCGTCGACCCCGAGGCCTTCAACCGCGTCTTCCGCGACACGCCGCTCGAGGTCATCCTCGTCAACGCGCGCTCGAACGAGGCGCCGACCCAGGCGCAGGCGATCGCGCAGGCCAACCTGGCCGGCGGCGGCGAGGCCGACATGGGCCGCGCCACCTCGCCGCTGCCGCCGTCGCCGCAGATCGAGATCGGCGACGCGCCGGACACGACACGGCGACGCGTCGACGACCTGCAGGAACAGCAGCAGCAGTTGCTGGCTGCGCTGCGCCGCGAACTCGCCACGCTGCCGCCGCCAGATCCGCAGCGCGAGGCCGGCACGCCGCGCGAGCGCGAACTGCAGGACCGCTACCGACAGCTCGTGCGCCAGCTCGCGGAGATCGAGAAGCGCATCAACGAGGAGAACGCACGGCCGAAGAAGCGCTACATCAGCCCGGCCACGCGCGAGGCGGTCTACGCGGTCTACTACGACAAGCTGCGCCGGCGCATCGAGGAGCGCGGCACGCGCGACTTCCCCGAGGTCGGCGGACGCAAGCTGTACGGCGAGCTGACGATGAACGTCACGATCGACAGCGCCGGGCGCGTGGTCGAAGCCGAGATCGTGCGGCCCTCGAGCTCGCGCCAGCTCGACCAGCGCGCGGTCGCGATCGTGCACGCCGCCGCGCCCTACGGCCCGTTCTCCGACGCGATGCGCCAGCAGGCCGACCAGATCGTCGTCACGTCGCGCTTCCGGTTCACCCGCGACGACGGCCTCGAGACGACGCTGTCGGGGCGCGCGCCGTGAGCACCGTCGACCGCTACGCGGTGCTCGGCCACCCCGTCGAACACAGCCAGTCGCCGTTCATCCACCGTGCCTTCGCCGGGCAGACCGGCCAGGCTCTGGTCTACGAGCGGGTGTTGTGCCCGCTCGACGGCTTCGAGGCCGCCGTGCGCCGCTTCGCCGACGAGGGTGGCCGGGGCTGCAACGTCACGGTGCCGTTCAAGATCGTCGCGCCCCGGCTGGCCCGGCGGGTCAGCGCCCGCGCCGAGCGGGCCGGCGCGGCCAACGTGCTCGGCTTCGATGCCGACGGCTGGTGGGCGGACAACACCGACGGCATCGGCCTGGTCCGCGACATCGAAGACCACGCGGGCGTCGCGCTGGCGAGTCGGCGGGTGCTGATGGCCGGTGCCGGCGGCGCGGCGGCCGGCGTGCTCGGCCCGCTGATCGAGACGCGGCCGGCCCAGGTCGTGATCGTCAACCGCAGCGCCGAGCGCGCGCGGGCACTGGTCGACCGCCACCGCGACCTGGCCGTCGCGCACGGCGTGGAACTGGGCACCGCGACGATCGACGCCCCCGGGCGGGCCTTCGACGTCGTGCTCAACGCCACCGCCAGCAGCCTGCAAGGCCAGCCTGCGCCGGTGCCGGCAAGCGTGCTGCGACCGGGCACGCTGGCGGTGGACCTGATGTACGGCCCGGCTGCCGCGCCGTTCCTCGGCTGGGCGCGGCAAGGCGGCGCGACCGGGCGCGACGGGCTGGGCATGCTCGTCGAGCAGGCGGCCGAGGCCTTCCATCGCTGGCGCGGCGTGCGCCCGGCGACGGCGCCAGTGCTCGCCGCGCTGCGTGCCCACCTGGAGTCGACGGCGTGAAACGGCACGCACTGCGGTTGATCGC
Source organism: uncultured Rubrivivax sp. (assembly GCA_937975735.1). GTDB lineage: Bacteria > Pseudomonadota > Gammaproteobacteria > Burkholderiales > Burkholderiaceae_C > Rubrivivax. Next base: position 2,106 of record CALJUI010000463.1, on the reverse strand, counting down.
CCTGCTGGCACTGTGCCTGGTGGCCCTGCAGGCGGTGTTCGCGATGCGCATCGCGGCGATGGCCTTCGTCGACCCTGCATCGACCAGCTTCCAGCGCAGCGAGGCCTGGCGCATGCTGGTGCAGCAGCGGCGCATCGTCTGGGGCCAGCAGTGGGTCGACTACGCCGGCATCTCGACGCACCTCAAGCGTGCCGTCATCGCCAGCGAGGACGCCAGCTTCGCCGACCATGCGGGCATCGACTGGGATGCGGTCGAGCGAGCCTGGGAGCGCAACCAGCGTGCCGAGCAGCGCAGCGTTGCCCGACCGGACCGGGCGCGCCCGGTCCGACTCGTCGGTGGCTCGACGATCACGCAACAGCTGGCGAAGAATCTCCTGCTGTCGGGCGAGCGCACCGTGCTGCGCAAGGCGCAGGAGGCGGCGCTGACCCTGATGCTGGAGGCGGCGCTCGGCAAGGCGCGCATCCTCGAGATCTATCTGAACCACGTCGAGTGGGGCGAGGGCCTGTTCGGTGCGCAGGCGGCGGCGCGCTACTACCACCGGGTGGACGCGCGCCAGCTCGGCCCCGAGGCCGCGGCGCGGATGGCGGTGATGCTGCCGGCTCCCAAGCGTTTCGAGAAGCGTCCCGCCTCGGCCTACGTGGTCGGCCGCGCGGCAACGATCGTCGCGCGCATGGGCGCGGTGGAACTGCCATGAGCCAGGACATGTCGCAGCAGATCGCCGCGGCCGCGGCACGCTGGGTCGTCGACGAGGGCATGGAGTACGGCGCCGCCAAGCGCCGGGCGGCGCGCGAGTTGCTGCGCCGCGGGGCTCGCCAGCCCGAGCTGCCGAGCAACGAGCAGGTCGAGAACGAAGTCCGCGAGCACATCGCGCTCTTCCACGCCGACCGGCAACCCGACGAGTTGCGGGCGCTGCGGGAGGTCGCGCTGCAGTGGATGGACCGCCTCGCGGCGTTCCGGCCGCACCTGGGCGGCGCCGCCTGGCGCGGCACCGCGACGCGCCGATCGGCCCTGCACATCGACCTGTACTGCGACGATTCGAAAGGCGCCGAGATCGCGCTGCTCAACCTGGGCATCGATTTCGATGCCGGCGCGATCGACCGGCCGGGCCAGGACCCGCTGCCGGTGCTCACGGTGGCCACGCACAGCCCTGCGCTGGCCGAGGTCGTCACGGTGCACCTGCTGGTGCACGACTTCGACGCGCAGCGGGGCGCGCTGAAGCCCGACGCGGCGGGGCGCAGCTGGCGCGGCGACGCCGCCGCGCTGCGTCGGCTGATGGAGGCCGGGTGAGCCGCCGACGGCAGTGGCTGGTCGGCGGCGTCGCCGTCGCCGCGGCCGGCGCGGGCCTGGTCTTGTCGCTGCGGCGTTCGCCGCCGCCGGACGACGGGCTGTGGTCGCTGCACTTCCCGACACCCGACGGCGGCGACCTGGCCATGGCCTCGTTTCGCGGGCGGCCGCTGGTGCTGAACTTCTGGGCCACTTGGTGCCCGCCCTGTGTCCGCGAGATGCCGGTGCTCGACCGCTTCGGCAAGGACTGGGCCGACCGCGGCTGGCAGGTGCTGGGCCTGGCCATCGACAACGCCGCCGCCGTGCGAGAATTCCTGCGCCGTACGCCGGTCGCCTTTCCGATCGGACTGGCCGGCTTCGACGGCACGGCGCTGGCCCGGTCGCTCGGCAACCAGACCGGCGGCCTGCCCTATACCGTCGTTTTCGACGCCGCCGGCGAAATCCGGCAACGCAAGGCGGGCGAGACCACGGCAACCGAACTCGAGACCTGGGCACGACACCCGGATTGAGGTATCAGCCTCTTTATTGCACCCAAGACGCAACAATTGCGTCTAATTACTGACAAAAGTGTAAACTCCGTCGACCGATCGAAGTCGGCGCGAATTCGCCCGACCGCCGCCGCGTCGCGAACCGAACCCAAGAGGAGCCGCATGGACCTTCGAAAGCTCAAGACCCTGATCGATCTGGTCTCCGAGTCGAACATCACCGAACTCGAGATCACCGAAGCCGAGGGCAAGGTGCGGATCGTGAAGGCCGGGCCGGAAGCACCGGCGACCGTTCTCGCCCCGATGGCGGCGGCGGGCAACGAAGGCGATGCGCTCG
>CALJUI010000462.1 GCA_937975735.1 uncultured Rubrivivax sp. | reverse complement strand
GCGGCACGTAGGCCTCGGGCTGGTAGTAGTCGTAGTAGCTGACGAAGTACTCGACCGCGTTCTTCGGGAAGAACTCGCGGAACTCGCTGTACAGCTGCGCCGCCAGCGTCTTGTTCGGCGCGAACACGATCGCCGGACGACCCAGCCGGGCGATCACGCCCGCCATCGTGAAGGTCTTGCCCGAGCCGGTGACGCCGAGCAGGGTCTGGTAGGACAGCCCGTCCTCGATGCCCTCGACCAGCTGCGCGATCGCATTCGGCTGGTCGCCGGCCGGCGGATAGGGCTGGAAGAGCTGGAACGGCGAGTCGGGAAAGCTGACGAACGTGCCCGCCGCCGGCGCGTCCACCACCTCGGAAGGGTCTGACATCGGGAGCCCACCTAAAATCACGGCGCAATCAACAAGCGTAGCGCAAGCGCGCCGCGCACCACCGGAAGATCCCCATGCCGCTCCTGTCCGCCGTCGAGATGGCCCCCCGCGACCCGATCCTGGGCCTGAACGATCAATTCAACGCCGACCCGAACCCGGCCAAGGTCAACCTCGGGGTCGGCGTGTACTTCGACGCCTCCGGCAAGCTGCCCCTGCTGAAGTGCGTCGCCGAGGCGCAGGCCCAGTTGCTCGCCGCCGGCAAGCCCAAGAGCTACCTGCCGATCGACGGCATCGCGGCCTACGACCAGGCGGTGCAGGCCCTGGTCTTCGGCGCCGAGCACGAGGCCGTGCGCACCAAGCGCATCGCCACCGTGCAGGCCATCGGTGGCACCGGGGCGCTGAAGGTCGGCGCGGACTTCCTGCACCGGCTGAACCCCGGTGCGCAGGTGCTGATCAGCGATCCGAGCTGGGAGAACCACCGCGCGCTGTTCACCAACGCCGGCTTCGAGGTCCGAAGCTACCCGTACTACGACGCCGAGCGCCGCGGCGTGCGCTTCGACGACATGCTCGCAGCCCTGAACGCCGCCGCGCCGGGCACCATCGTCGTGCTGCACGCCTGCTGCCACAACCCGACCGGCTACGACCTGACGCCGGCCCAGTGGAAGGAAGTCGTGGCCACCGTCAAGGCGCGCGGCCTTGTGGCCTTCCTGGACATGGCCTACCAGGGCTTCGGCGACGGCATCGAGGCCGACGGCGCGGTCGTCGGCCTGTTCCTGGACGCAGGGCTCGACTTCTTCGTGTCGACCTCGTTCTCCAAGAGCTTCTCGCTGTACGGCGAGCGCGTGGGCGCGCTGAGCGTCGTGTGCGCCAGCGCCGCCGAGGCCACGCGCGTGCTGTCGCAGCTGAAGATCGTCATCCGCACCAACTATTCCAACCCGCCCACCTTCGGCGCCCAGGTCGTGGCCACGGTGCTCACCACACCGGCGCTGCGCGCGCTGTGGGAGGAGGAGCTGGCCGGCATGCGCGACCGCATCCGCCAGATGCGCCAGGCCCTGGTGCAGCGGCTGCAGGCGGCCGGCGTCACGCGTGACCTGGCCTACATCACCCAGCAGAAGGGCATGTTCAGCTACTCCGGGCTCGGCAAGGCGCAGATGGAACGGCTGCGCCAGGAGTTCGGCGTCTACGGCGTGGATTCGGGCCGCATCTGCGTGGCGGCGCTGAACGAGCGCAACCTCGACAGCGTCGTCAAGGGGCTCGTCGCCGTCATGTGACGGGCCGCGCATCGCCCGGGCGGGGCTGCGTTCTCGCCCCTTTTCGGTGCATTGCGTAGTTTCACGGGCT
>CALJUI010000461.1 GCA_937975735.1 uncultured Rubrivivax sp. | reverse complement strand
ATAACGAAGCCGAACTCGGTGAACAGCCGGCCGGCGGCGGTGGGCAGGAAGGAGATCGGCACGAAGACCGAGACCAGGGTCGCGGTGGTCGCCAGCACCGCGAAGAAGACCTCGCGCGCGCCGATCACCGCCGCCGCGCGCGGCGCCAGCCCGCCGCGGCGGCGGCGCTGGATGTTCTCGAGCACGACGATCGCGTCGTCGACGACCAGGCCGGTGGCCAGCAGCAGCGCGAGCAGGGTCACGAGGTTGATCGAGAAGCCCATCGCCCAGATCGCGCCGAGCGTGCCGATCAGCGAGACCGGAATCGCGACGACCGGAATCAATGTCGCCCGCCACTGGCCGATGAACAGGCCGACGACCAGCGCGACGATGGCCACCGACAGGCCCATGCTGAACAGCACCTCGCCGATCGCGCCGCGGATGAAGACCGCGTCGTCGGAGACGACGGCGATGCGCAGCGCCTTGTCCTGCTCGTTCAGCCGCGCCACCGCCGCGCGCACGCCGTCGGAGATCGCGACGCTGTTGGCCTGCGCCTGACGCACGATGCCCAGGCTGATCACGGTGCGGCCGTCCAGCCGCACGTAGGCCTGGGCGTCGGCCGGGTCGAAGTAGGCCTCGGCGACCTCGCCGAGCCGGATGCCGCCGGGCAGGCGCAGCGCGAGCACGTCATCGGGTTGCGAGACCGAGGCGTTGGCGCGCACCAGCAACTCCTGCTGCGAGGCGTCCAGGCTGCCGGCCGGCACGTCGGCGCGCGCACCCTGCAGCACCGTGATCACGTCGCTGACGGCGAGCGATCGCGCCGCCAGCGCCGCCGGATCCAGGCGCACGCGCAGCACGCGGCGGCGCTCGCCGAAGCGCGTCACGTCGGCGACGCCGGGCACCGAGATCAGCTCGGGCTCGATGCGGTCCTCGATCGCCCGGCTGAGCTCGTCGATCGCCAGCGTCGGGCTCGACACCGCGAGCTGCATCACCGGCTCGGCGTTGGCGTCGGCCTTGATCACGACGAGGTTGCGCACGCCTTCGGGGAGCTCGCGCTCGGCGCGGCTGACCGCCTCGCGCACGTCGTTGGCGGCGGTGATCAGGTCGATGTCGGGGCGGAACTCGACGTGCACGCGCAGCGTGCCCTCCTCGCTCGCCGAGCGCACGCTGTAGACGCCGGGCACGCGGGCCGCGGCCGCCTCCAGCACGCGGGTGACCTCGGCGTCGAGCGTTTCCGGCGCGGCACCGGGGTACTCGGCGCGCACCGAGACCACCGGCCGGTCGATGTTCGGCAGCTCGCGCACCTCGACGCCGCGCAGCGCCGCCAGCCCGGCGATGATCAGCAGCAGATTCATCACCACCACCAGCCAGGGCCGGCGGATGCCCAGGCCGGGCAGGCCGCCGCCGGACGCCGGCGGCGTGTTCACGGGGCCGGCTCCACGACCCGGACCTCGCGGCCCGGGCGCAGCCGCTGCACGCCTTCGACGACCACCGGCTCGCCGACGCGCAGCTCGCCGTCGACCAATACGCGGCCGTCGAGCCGGCGCACCAGCTGCACCGGCACGCGCTCGGCCTTGCCCTCGCGCAACACCCAGACGTGGCCGCCGTCGCGTCCCCACTGCAGCGCGAGGTCCGGCACCTGCAGCCGCGACTCGCCCGTCAGCTTCAGCCGAACCGTGAACGACTGGCCCGGCCGCAGCAGATCGTCGTCGTTCGGCAGCTCGGCGCGCACGCGCAGCGCCCGCGTGCCGGCGGCGACGCGGCTGTCGATCTGCGTGACCCGGCCGGCGAAGCGGCGCTCCGGATAGGCCACCGTCGTGGCGTCGACCGGGTGGCCGGGCTGCAGACGCGCGAGGTAGGCCTCGGGCACGTCGAACTCGACGACCAGCCGGCGCCGGTCGTCGAGGACCGCGACCTCGCTGTCGGAGGTGAGCCGGTCGCCGGGGTCGACCCGGGCCAGCCCGATCACGCCGGCGAAGGGTGCGCGCAGCAGCCGCTCGGCGATCGCCTCCTCGGCCATCGCACGGGCGACCTCGGCCTCGCGCAGCGCGCTGCGCGCCTCGTCGATGACGCTGCCGGGCACCGCCCCGCTGCCTTCGGTGCCGGCGTAGCGCGCGAGCAGGCGGCGGGCCCGGTCCAGCCGGGCGTCCGCCGCCTGCAGCTCCAGTTGCTGACGCCGGTCGACCAGGCGCAGCAGCACTTGGCCGGCCTGCACGCGCTGGCCGGCGCGGAAGTGCACGCTGGCCACCTCGCCGGCGACCGCCGCCCGCAGCGTCGCCGACCGAAGCGCACGACCGCTGCCGACCGCGTCGACCGCCAGCGCATCGTCGGCAGCGCTCGCGGCGACCACCACCACCGGCACGCCGACCTCGGCGCGCGCACGTGCCGGCGGCGGGTCGGTCTGGGCGCGGGCCATCCACGCGGCCCAGCCCAGCCCGCCGATCGCCAGCGCGATGGCAAGCCCGGCGAGCAGGCGAGAGGTGGGGCGGGTCAAGGGTCTGCGGCGTCGGTGAACCGGTCAAAGGCGCGGTTCGAACCGTAGCAGACTGAGCCGGGGGCCGGGCCGAAGTTCCGCGCCGCGTCGGTCAGCCCGGCGCCAGCTTGCGCTCGACCGCGCGCACGAAGAAGTCCGCGCCCAGCGGCAGCGCGGCGTCGTTGAAGTCGTAGGCCGGGTTGTGGACCTCGCAACCGCCCTCGCCGACCCCGTTGCCGATGTTGAGGTAGCAGCCCGGCACCTGCTCGAGCATGAAGGAGAAGTCCTCCGAGGCCATGATCGGCTTCGGGTCGCGCTCGACCTTGTCGGCGCCGACGAGTTCGGTGCACACCGAGGCGGCGAACTCGGCCTGTGCGGCATCGTTGATCGTCGGCGCGAACAGCACGCGGAAGTCGACCTCGGCCGTAGCGCCCAGGGCTTCGGCGACGCCTTTCGCGACGCGCCGGATCGACGCCTCGAGCTGCGCCATCACCTCGCGCGAGAAGGCGCGCGCGGTCCCGCCCAGCGTCGCCGTCTGCGGGATCACGTTGTAGGCGTCGCCGGCGTGCAGCTTGGTGATCGACAGCACCGCGGTGTCGGCCGGCGCGATGTTGCGCGCGACCACGGTCTGCATCGCCACCGCGATCTGCGACGCGGCGATCAGCGCGTCGACGCCGGCCTCGGGCCGCGCGCCGTGCGACCCCTTGCCGGTGACCCGGATGTCGAAGAAGGCGCCGCCCGCCATCATCGGCCCGGCGCGCACCGCGAAGTGCCCGACCGGCAGGCCCGGGCGGTTGTGCATGCCGAAGATCGACTCGCAGGGGAACCGGCTGAAAAGGCCGTCGTCGATCATCGCGCGGGCGCCGCCGATGCCCTCCTCGGCCGGCTGGAAGATGAAGTGCACGGTCCCGTCGAAGCGCTTCGTCGCGGCGAGCACCTTTGCCGCGCCGAGCAGCATCGCGGTGTGGCCGTCGTGGCCGCAGGCGTGCATCCTGCCAGGGTGGGTGGAGCGGTGCTCGAAGGTGTTGGCCTCCTGGATCGGCAGCGCGTCCATGTCGGCGCGCAGGCCGATCGTGCGCGCGCTGCGGCCGGCCCTCAGCACGCCGACGACGCCGGTTCGGCCGATGCCGCGGTGGACCTCGATGCCGAAAGACGCGAGCCGGTCGGCAACGAGGTCGCTGGTGCGGTTCTCCTCGAAGCCGAGCTCGGGGTGGGCGTGGATGTCGCGCCGCCAGGCGGTCATCTCGCCATGCAGGCCGGCCAGCGCGTGGGTCGGGTGGTTCATGCGGCGGGCTCCTCGGCGGTGGCCAGCGCGCGCGGCCGGCCCTGGCCGTCGATCGCGACGTAGGTCAGGTTGGCCTCCGTGACCTTGACCACTTCGGGCGCGGCCGGGTTGCGCTCGGCGTAGGCCTCGACGTGCACGGTGATCGAGGTGCGGCCGATGCGCGTGATGCGCGCGTAGTAGCTCAGCAGGTCGCCGACCGACACCGGCTGCTTGAAGATGAACTGGTTGACCGCGACCGTCGCGATGCGGCCCTTGGCGATGCGCACCGGCAGCACCGCGCCGGCCATGTCGACCTGGGCCATGATCCAGCCGCCGAAGATGTCGCCGTTGGCATTGGCGTCGGCGGGCATCGGCATCACGCGCATCACCAGCTCGGCGTCCTCGTGCACACTGTCGGGCCGATGCAGCATCGGCGCCGCCGGGCTTGACCGGCTTGATGGTCTTGACTCTGGGGCCATCGGCGTCATCTCCATCGCTTCGCTGCCGGCCATTCTTCCATGAGACGCACCGCCGCCCTGCCGACGACCGAGGCCGACGCCGCGCCCCGCGCCGCGGCGCGCTCGGACTGGGCGACGCTGAAGGGCCTGTTCCCCTACCTGTGGCAGTACCGCTGGCGGGTCGCGGTGGCACTGGCCTTCATGCTCGCGGCCAAGCTCGCCAACGTCGGCGTGCCGCTGCTGCTCAAGGAGATCGTCGACGGGCTGTCGATCAAGCCGGGCGACGCCGCGGCATTGCTCGTGGTGCCGATCGGCCTGCTGATCGCCTACGGGCTGCTGCGGCTGTCGACGACGGTGTTCACCGAGCTGCGCGAGCTGGTCTTCGCGAAGGCGACCGAGGGCGCGGCGCGGCAGATCTCGCTGCGCGTGTTCCGCCACCTGCACGACCTGAGCCTGCGCTTCCATCTCGAGCGCCAGACCGGCGGCATGACGCGCGACATCGAGCGCGGCACCCGCGCGGTGCACTCGCTGATCTCGTATTCGCTCTACAGCATCCTGCCGACGCTGATCGAGGTTTCGCTGGTGCTCGGCCTGCTGGCCTGGAAGTTCGACCCGAGCTTCGCGCTGATCACCGGCGTCGCGCTGGTGATCTACATCATCTACACGATCACGGTGACCGAGTGGCGCACGCACTTCCGCCGGCGCATGAACGAGTTCGACGCGGCCGCGCACAGCAAGGCGATCGACGCGCTGATCAACTACGAGACCGTCAAGTACTTCAACAACGAGGACTTCGAGACCCGCCGCTACGACGAGAGCCTGG
>CALJUI010000460.1 GCA_937975735.1 uncultured Rubrivivax sp. | reverse complement strand
TTCCAGGGCGAGAAGCTGAGCCTGAACTTCCAGAACATCGAGGTCCGCGCGCTGCTGCAGGTGATCGCCGACTTCACCAACTTCAACGTCGTCACCAGCGACACCGTGACCGGCAACGTCACGCTGCGCCTGAAGGACGTGCCTTGGGACCAGGCGCTGGACATCATCCTGCAGAGCAAGGGCCTGGGCGTGCGCAAGAACGGCAACGTGCTGTGGATCGCGCCGAAGGACGAACTCGCCGCCAAGGAGCAGCTCGACCTCGAGGCCAAGAAGAAGATCGCCGAACTCGAGCCGCTGCGCACGCAGTCCTTCCAGCTGAACTACACCAAAGCCGAGGAGGTCGCCCGCGGCCTGACCGGCCAGACCACCGCCGGCGGTGGCGGCAACACCGCGGCGACACGGATCCTGTCGCCGCGCGGCAGCGTGATCTTCGAGCAGCGCACGAACCAGCTCTTCGTGTCCGACATCCCGAGCAAGCTCGAGGAGATCACGACGCTGATCGGCAAGATCGACGTGCCGGTGCGCCAGGTGCTGATCGAGGCCCGCATCGTCGAGGCCGACGACACCTTCGGGCGCGCCCTCGGCGTGAAGCTCGGCGCCACCGATCTGAGCGGCACGCCGACTCGCGCCGGCATCCGCGTTGGCGGCAACTACGATGCGATCGGCGTGACCACCGGGCAGATCTCCGGCCCGATCGACTTCACGAACTCGCAGCTGGTCAGCCTGCCGGCCAACGTCAGCTCGCTGGGCGGCGCCACGCCGGCGACGGTCGCGCTGTCGCTGTTCGGCTCGTCGGTGAACCGCTTCCTGAACCTCGAACTCTCGGCGCTGGAAGCCGAAGGCAAGGGCAAGATCGTCTCGAGCCCGCGCGTCATCACCGCCGACCAGGTCAAGGCGTTGATCGAGCAGGGCGAGGAACTCCCCTACCAGGCAGCGACCTCCAGCGGTGCCACCAACATCCAGTTCCGCAAGGCCAACCTCAAGCTCGAGGTCACGCCGCAGATCACGCCGGAAGGCAACGTGATCCTCGACGTCGACGTCAACAAGGACAGCGTCGGTCGCAACACCGTCGCCGGTTTCGCGATCGACACCAAGCACGTCAAGACGCAGGTGCTGGTCGAGAACGGCGGCACGGTCGTGATCGGCGGCATCTTCACGCAGACCGAGCGCAACGAGACGAACAAGGTGCCGCTGCTGGGCGACATCCCCTACGTCGGCAATCTGTTCAAGAACAACACCCGCAGCACCAATCGGACCGAGCTGCTGGTCTTCATCACACCCAAGATCGTGACCGACCGCTCGGCGGCACGTTGAGAGAGGCGCGGCTATGTGGCGGACGATGATTGGCAGGGGTGCGCGCTGGCTGGTGCTGGCGGGCGCGGCGCTCGTGGTGGCGGCGTGCGGCGGCGGTAGCAACAGCTGCACCGACGTCTTCGGCGGCGGCTGCCAGGCCGGCAGCGGGACCAGCCAGGTCGCGAACCTGTCGCTGAACCTGAGCGCGCTGACGATCAACAACTCGGGCAGCGAGACGATCACCGCGACGGTGACGGCGACCAACTCGAGCAACCAGACGATGGAAGGCGCCGCGGTGGTGCTGAGCGTCGACTCGGGTGCGCAGATCGCCGTGGCCGGATCGTCCACCGATTCCAACGGTGTGCTCACCGGCACCGTGCGCATCGGCGACAACCGCAACAACCGTGTCGTCACCGTGACCGCGGTCGCCAACAACGGCGCGCTCGCGGTGTCCAAGACCTTCCAGGTCGTCGGCGCGAGACTGACCGCCACCGCCGTGCCGGCGGTGCTGACGCCGTCGTCGCCCGGCGCCATCCAGTACCGGCTGGTCGACTCGAACGGCAACCCGATGGTCGGCAATGCGATCGTCGTCACCGGCCCGGGCGGCGTGCAGTCGACCGGCACCACCGGCTCGAACGGCGAGTTCAATTACGCCTACACCGCACCGGCGGCCACCGGCGACTTGGTCGTGCTCGGCTCCGCGGGCGGCTCAGATTCGAGCGTCACCGTGCTGGTCCAGGCGGCCAGCGGCGGCGGCATCCCGCCGGTGAGCCCGACCGCCCAGCCGATCCGCTCGGCGTCGGTGTCGGCCAATCCGAGCGTGGTCCCGGTGAACACCGCGACGACCAACAACCAGTCGCAGATCCGCGTGCTCTTCCTCACCGACAGCAACGCCCCGGTGCGCAACATGCGCGTGCGCTTCGACCTCGCCGGCGACGCCAACTCGATCGGCGGCACCTTCACGAGCGGCGGCAACATCGTCTACAGCGACGCCAACGGCGTCGCGACGACGGCCTATGTGCCGGGATCGCGGTCAAGCCCGACCGACGGCGTCACGGTGCGCGCCTGCTGGGACTACGTCGACTTCACCACCTGCGACCCGGCCAAGTCGGTGTCGACCCGGCTGACCGTCGTGGCCGACCCGGTGTCGGTGACGATCGGCACCAACGCGCTGATCGAGAACGGCACCTCGGGCCTGACCTACGTGAAGCGCTACGTCGTCCAGGTCGTGGACTCGTCCGGCGTGGCCAAGCCCGACGTGCAGATCACGCCGTCGATCGACCTGCAGCGCTACATCAAGGGCCAGTACACGTCCGGACTGACCGGCTGGACGAAGACCGCGCCGATCACCGTCTGCGACAACGAGGACCTGAACCGCAACAACACCAACGAGGTCTACGCCGACGGCTGGGTCGAGGACGCCAACGGCAGCTTCAACCTGTCGCCCGGCCGGCCGGCGCTGGAGCCACGCAAGGCGGACGTCGCGATCTCGTTCGAGGGCGGCTCGAGCCGCACCGACGCGAGCGGCAGCGTCGTGCTGAGGATCGAGTACCCGCAGAACATCGGATCGTGGGTCCAGTTCAACATCCTGGTGTCGGCCTCCGGCATCTCGGCTACCGAGGGTCGGGCGAACTTCCAGGGTGTCCTGCCGGTTCCGGCCTCGGCGCTGAACGACCCGCTGGTGCCGCCGCCGTTCGTCGTCAGTCCCTACGGCGTGGCGGCCAGTCCGGTCGTGCCGTACACGACGCCCGACGGCACCACGCACCTGGTCTGCACGAACCCGAACTGACGATGCGGCGGTGATCCTCACGCTGGTCGGCATGCCCGGCTGTGGCAAGTCCACGGTCGGGCGGCATCTGGCCAGGCACCTGGACCTCGCTTTCGTCGACGCCGACACCGAGATCGAACACGAGATCGGCGGCCCGATCCGCCCCTGGTTCGAGGCCCACGGCGAGGCCGCCTTTCGCGACGTCGAGGCGCGGGTCATCGACGGACTCACCCAGCGCGACGGCATCGTGCTGGCGACCGGCGGCGGGGCCGTGCTCCGACCCGAGAACCGCGACGCTCTGCACGGCCGCACGCATGTCTTCTATCTGCGCTCGACGCCGGAGGACCTGCACCGCAGGCTGCGTCACGACACCCATCGGCCGTTGCTGCAGGTCGGCGACCCGCTGCGCCGTCTGCGCGAGCTCTACCGCGAGCGCGACCCGCTGTACCGGCGCACCGCGCACTACGTCGTCGAGACACCGCGGCCTTCGGTGCCGGCGCTGCTGAACATGGTGCTGATGCAGGCCGAACTCGCCGGCCTGGTCGATCCCTCGAAGGTGCCGTCGCCGATCGGCGGCGCGGCGGGCGACCGCCGGCACTGAACCGGCGCCGACTTACACTGGCGGCGATGCCCGCCCAAGCCGCGCCCCCGATCAGCCGAGTCCGCGTCGAGGCCCCGGGCGGCGCCTACGACATTTTGATCGGCTCGGATCTGCTGGCGCGGCCGACGGCCTGGCAGGGCCTGCCGGCCTCGACGCAGGCGGTGATCGTCACCAACACGACCGTCGCACCGCTGTACGCCGAAGCCGTGCGCGCTGCGCTCGCCCCGCACCATGGCGAGGTGTCGATGCTGGCGCTTCCCGACGGCGAGGCGCACAAGGACTGGCCGACCTTGAACCTGATCTTCGATCACCTGCTCGCCCGGGTCTGCGACCGGCGCACGGTGCTGTACGCGCTCGGCGGCGGGGTGGTCGGCGACATGGCCGGCTTCGCCGCCGCGAGCTACATGCGCGGGGTGCCCTTCGTGCAACTGCCGACGACGCTGCTGGCGCAGGTCGATTCGTCGGTCGGCGGCAAGACCGCGATCAACCATCCGCTCGGCAAGAACATGATCGGCGCGTTCTACCAGCCGCGGCGCGTGTTGTGCGACCTGTCGACGCTTTCGACGCTGCCGCCGCGCGAGTTCGCCGCCGGCCTGGCCGAGGTCATCAAGTACGGCCCGATCGCCGACGCGGCCTTCCTCGACTGGATCGAGGCGAACCTCGACGCGCTGCGCGCGCGCGAACCCCGAGCGCTGGCCCACGCGGTGCGCCGCAGCTGCGAGATCAAGGCCGAGGTCGTCGGCCAGGACGAGCGCGAGAGCGGGCTGCGCGCGATCCTGAACTTCGGCCACACCTTCGGCCACGCGATCGAGTCCGGCCTCGGCTACGGCGAGTGGCTGCATGGCGAGGCGGTGGGGTGCGGCATGGTGATGGCGGCCGACCTGTCGGTGCGGCTGGGGCTGATCGACGACGACCTGTCGCGGCGGCTGCGACGGCTGATCGCCTCGGCCGGGCTGCCGGTGCGCGGGCCGGCCTGGAGCGCCGATCGCTACCTCGAGCTGATGCGGGTGGACAAGAAGGCCGAGGCCGGCGAGATCCGCTTCGTGGTCATCGAGGCGCCCGGACGCGCCGGCGTGCGCACCGCACCCGACGCGCTGGTGCGCGAGGTGCTGGCCGCGCACGCCGGCGCCTGACCGATGAGCGGCGGCGCGAGGCTGGCGCGCTGGGCGAGCGACCCGGCGCGCAGCCGCGGCAGGCGGCATCCGCTGGGCCCGGCCGCACCGCGTACCGAACACCAGCGCGACCGCGATCGCATCGTGCACAGCACCGCCTTCCGACGCCTGGTCTACAAGACCCAGGTCTTCGTCAACCATGAAGGCGACCTGTACCGCACGCGG
>CALJUI010000459.1 GCA_937975735.1 uncultured Rubrivivax sp. | reverse complement strand
TGCGGTCTTGGGGTCCATGGCGTCGGTATGGCTGGCTGAGCCCGCGGTTATACCCGCGGCACAAAGAAGAGCCGGCCCGAGTGGGCCGGCTCTCGGGGCGCCCGTCCGGGATCAACCCATGTGCAGGCCGCCGTTGCAGCTGAAGTCCGCACCGGTCGTGAAGCCGCTGTCCTCGCCGGCGAGCCAGGCCACCACCGAGCCGATCTCCTCGGGCGTGCCCAGGCGCTTGACGGGAATCGTCGCGACGATCTTCTCCAGGATCTCCGGCTTGATCGCGCGGACCATGTCGGTGCCGATGTAGCCCGGGCTGAAGGTGTTGACGGTCACGCCCTTGCTCGCCACTTCCTGCGCCAGCGCCATCGTGAAGCCGTGCATGCCGGCCTTGGCCGCCGAGTAGTTGGTCTGCCCCGCCTGGCCCTTCTCGCCGTTGACCGAGGAGATCTGGATGATCCGGCCCCAACCCTTGGCCACCATGTCGGGCACGACCTGCTTGGTCACGTTGAACATGCTGTTCAGGTTGGTGTCGATGACCGCTTTCCAGTCGTCCGGGCTCATCTTCAGGAACATGCGGTCGCGCGTGATGCCGGCGTTGTTGACCAGCACGTCGATCGGGCCATGCTCCTCCTTGGCCTTCGTGAATGCCGCCACCGTCGAGTCCCAGTCGGCGACGTTGCCGACCGAAGCGTGGAATTCGTAGCCGGCCGCCTTCTGCTCGTCGAGCCATTTCTTGAAGTCGCGCGTCGGCCCGCAGCCGGCGATGACCTTGAACCCTTCCTTCGCCAGGCGCTGGCAGATCGCGGTGCCGATGCCGCCCATGCCGCCGGTCACGTAAGCCACTTTCTTCGTCATGTCTGTCTCTCCTTGATGAATGGTTGATGTCGACCGGCTCAGCGCTCGACGGTGAGCGCCACGCCCATGCCGCCGCCGATGCACAGCGACGCGATGCCCTTCTTCGCGTCACGGCGCTGCATTTCGTGCAACAACGTCACGAGGATACGGCAGCCGGACGCACCGATCGGATGACCGATCGCGATCGCGCCGCCGTTGACGTTGACCTTGCTCGTGTCCCAGCCCATCTCCTGGTGCACCGCGCAGGCCTGCGCGGCGAAGGCCTCGTTGATCTCGAGCAGATCCAGATCGGCGGCCTTCCAGCCGGCGCGCTCCAGCGCACGCTTGGCCGCCGGCACCGGGCCCATGCCCATGATGGCCGGGTCGAGCCCGGCCGAGGCGTAGCTGGCGATGCGCGCCAGCGGCGTCAGGCCGAGCTTGTCGGCCTGCTTGGCGGTCATGACGACGACGCCGGCGGCGCCGTCGTTCAGGCCCGAGGCGTTGCCGGCGGTCACGCTGCCGGCCTTGTCGAAGGCCGGGCGCAGGCCGGCGAGCCCGTCGGCGCTGGTCTTGCGGTTGATGTACTCGTCGGCGGCGAAGACGACCGGGTCGCCCTTTCGCTGCGGGATCGAGACCGGCACGATCTCGTCCTTGAACTTGCCGGCATCCTGCGCCGCCGCGGCCTTGCTCTGGCTCGCCAGCGCGAGCGCATCCTGCGCCTCGCGCGTGATGCCGTACTTCTTCGCGACGTTCTCGGCGGTGATGCCCATGTGGTACTGGTTGTAGACGTCCCACAGGCCGTCGACGATCATCGAGTCGATCATCTTCCAGTCGCCCATGCGCTGGCCTTCGCGCGAGCCCATCAGCACGTGCGGGGCCAGGCTCATGCTCTCCTGGCCGCCGGCGATGACGATGTCGCTGTCGCCGTCGCGGATCGCCTGCGCGGCCAGCATCACCGCCTTCAGGCCCGAGCCGCAGACCTTGTTGATGGTCATCGCCGGGACGTGGTTCGGCAAGCCGGCCTTGATGACCGCCTGGCGAGCCGGGTTCTGGCCGGCGCCGGCCTGCAGCACCTGGCCGAGGATGACCTCGCCGATCTGCTCGCCCTGCAGCTTGGCGCGCACGAGCAGTTCCTTCAGCACGGCGGCGCCGAGTTCGGTGGCCGGGGTCTTGGCGAGGCTGCCGCCGAACTTGCCGACCGCGGTGCGGGCGGCGGCGACGATGACGATGTCGGTGCTCACGGATGTCTCCAGTGTGGGGGAAGTGGGGTCAGGCCTTGACCTTGACGTAGCGGCCCGGGGCCGGCTCGATGGCCTTGTGCCTGCGATTGCCGGGCGACTTCGGCGCGGCGACCATCTTGCCGCCGTGCGGCTTCAGCCACGCCGTCCAGTCGGTCCACCAGCTGCCCGGGTGCTCGGTCGCGCCCTTGAACCACGCGTCGGCGCTGGCCGGCAGCTTGTCGTTGGTCCAGTGGCTGCGCTTGCCCTTGGCCGGCGGGTTGATGACGCCGGCGATGTGCCCCGACGCGCCGAGCACGAAGCGCTTCTTGCCGGACAGGACCTGCGTCGACGCGTAGGCGGCCTGCCAGGGCACGATGTGGTCTTCGCGCGAACCGTAGATGAACACCGGCGCCTCGATCGCGCCGAGGTCGATCGGTTCGCCGCAGACCGTCAGCGCGCCGGGCTGCTTCAGCTCGTTCTGCAGATAGGTGTGGCGCAGGTACCAGCAGTACATCGGGCCCGGCAGGTTGGTCGAGTCGCCGTTCCAGTACAGCAGGTCGAACGGCGGCGGCGCCTCGCCTTTCAGGTAGTTGCCGACCACGTAGTTCCAGACGAGATCGTTCGGCCGCAGGAAGCTGAAGGTCGTCGCCAGCTCCTTGCCCTTGAGCAGGCCCGGGCCGTTCGGCGCGTCCGGGCCGATCGTCATCTCGCGCATCTGCACCGAGGCCTCGTCGACGAAGATGTCGAGCACGCCGGTGTCCTGGAAGTCCAGCAGCGTGGTCAGCAGCGTGACCGAGTGCGCCGGCTGCTCGCCGCGGGCGGCCAGCACCGCCAGCGCCGTCGACAGGATCGTGCCGCCGACGCAGAAGCCGAGCGTGTTGATGGTCTTGGCACCGGTGATCTCGCGCACGACCTCGATCGCCTCGATCGGGCCATGCTCGATGTAGTCGTCCCAGGTGGTCTCGACCAGTGACTCGTCGGGGTTGCGCCAGCTGACCACGAAGGTGCGGTGGCCCTGCTCGACCGTGTAGCGGATCACCGAGTTCTCCGGCTGCAGATCGAGGATGTAGTACTTGTTGATGCACGGTGGCACGAACAGCATCGGCCGCTCGTGCACCTTGGCCGTCAAGGGCTTGTATTCGATCAGCTGGAACAGCTCGTTCTCGAAGACCACGGCGCCCTCGGTGGTCGCGACGTTGCGGCCGACCTCGAAGACACTCTCGTCGGTCTGCGAGACCTGGCCCTTCTGCAGGTCCTGCATCAGATGCTGCAGGCCGGTGGCAATGCTTTCGCCCTTGGTGTCGATCGCCTTCTGCAGCGCCTCCGGGTTGAAGGCGAGGAAGTTGCTCGGGCTCGCCGCATCGATCCACTGCTGCACCGCGAAGCGCACGCGTGCCCGGGTCTTCTCGTCGCCTTCGACCGACTCGGCCATCTGCATCAGCGTGCGCGCGTTCAGCAGGTACATCTGGGCGGTGTAGGCGGCCACCGGGTTGCTCGCCCAGTCGGGCGCGGCGAAGCGGCGGTCCGGCAACGGCTTGGCGACGTCGGCGGCTTGACCCTGCGCGCGCTGAAGGGTCTGGTTCCAGACCTCGCTGACGCTCTTGAGGTATTCGCCCTGCAGTTCACCGAGCTTGTTCACCGGCAGGTTCAGGCCGCTGATGGACTTCCACAGGCCGCCGACGGCGGCGCCGAAGGCCTCGGCGGGCTCCGGGCTCTTCGCCGGCGCCGGTGTGGATCGGACGGGGGGTTTACGCTTGCTGGCCATGGTGCGCTCGTGTCTCCTGCTGTCGGAATCGGCCGGGCGCAACCCGTTGCGCACCCGCCGTGTCATGGTTCACGTTGTACGCTCTTCCGCTTACCACGTGTTGACACTGATTTTCATTTTATGAAAAACTGAACCGTCTGTCGAGATGTACCTGGTCGCCATCGCCTGGATCTATGTCGTGCTGATGATGGCCGTGGCCGAAGCCCTGTCGCCCCAGGGCACCGTGCTCGGCGCCCTGCTCACGGCGCTGCTGTACGGGGCCCTGCCCTTGTCGATCGTGATGTACCTGATGGCCACGCCGCACCGGCGGCGCGCGCGACGCGAGGCAGAGCGGATGTCAGCCGACCGTCCGCCAGATCGCGGCGGCGAAGCGGCCGCTGACCCGATCGCGCCGGTGCGAAAAGAACCGTGACGGCTCGGACACCGTGCACCAGCGTCCTCCGTGCACGGCGGCGACGCCGGCGCGCTGCAGGCGCTGGCGCGCCAGCCCCGGCAGATCGGCCAGCCAGGCGGCGCTGCCGTCGGCGCGCGGCCGCGGACTGAACCACGGCGAACCGGCCGGGTTCGCGTCGAACGCCACCAGCACGTCGGCGCCGACCTCGAAGTGCCGGGGGCCGATGCAGGGACCGAGCCAGGCCTGCACTGCCGACGGTTCGCAGCCAGCGCCTTCGCACAGCGCCGTCAACGTCGCCTCGAGCACCCCGCCGGCCAGCCCCCGCCATCCTGCGTGTGCGGCGGCCACGGCCCGCCCGTCGGACGCCGCGAACAGCACCGGCAGGCAGTCGGCGACCTGCACGACACAGGCGACCCCGTCGTCGCTGGTCCACGCGGCATCGGCCTGCGGCGCCGGCAGCGCCGCGTCGCCGGCGCCGATGTGCACGACGCGGCTACCGTGCACCTGCCGCAGCCATACCGGGTCAGCGCCCAGCGCCGCGGCGAAGCGGCGGCGGTTCTCGGCCACCGCCTCGGCATCGTCGCCCACCGCGATGCCCAGGTTCAGGCTGTCGAACGGCGGTGCGCTGACACCGCCGGCACGCGTGCTGACGAAGGCGCCGACCGCCGCCGGCCAGTCCGGCCGCAAGCCCGGCAGCGGCTCGCTCACGCGGCGTCCGGGCAGCGCTCCGGCCGCGTCTGCTCGAAGGCGTCGAGCTTCATGCAGGCGTCGAACACGCGCATCACCTGCGGCACGTGGTCGAGCCGGCAGTCCATCCGCCGTGCGTTGAAGATCTGCGGCACCAATGCGCAGTCGGCCAGCGTCGGCGCGTCGCCATGGCAGAAGGTCGACGGCACCGCGGCGAGCTGCCGCTCGACGACCTCGAGCCCGGTCTCCACCCAGTGCCGGTACCAGCGGTTCTTGTCGTCGTCGCTGACCTTCATGTCGCGCACCAGGTAGCGCAGCACGCGCAGGTTGTTCAGGGGATGGATCTCGCAGGCGATGTCCAGCGCGAGCGCGCGCACGCGGGCGCGGCCGATCGGGTCGGCAGGCAGCAAGGGCGGCTCGGGATGGGTCTCGTCGAGGTACTCGATGATCGCCAGCGACTGCAGCACCGTGTGCTCGCCGTCGCGAAGCATCGGCACGAGCCGGGTCGCCGACACCGCCGCGTACGACTCGCTCAGGTGCTCGTTCTTCGCCAGGTGCACGGCCCGGTAGTCGTAGTCCAGCCCCTTCAATGCCAGCGCGATGCGCACACGGTACGAGGCCGACGAGCGGAAGTAGTTGTAGAGCTCCATCGTCAGACCACCTTCACCTTCAGCTCGGGCAGGCCGGCGATATGCCCGGTCATGACATCGCCGCGCTGCACGGCGCCGACGCCCGCCGGCGTGCCGGTGAAGATCAGGTCGCCGGCGCGCAGGGTCCAGGCACGGCAGAGCTGCTCGATCGTCTCGGCGACGCTCCAGATCAGGTCGCCGAGGTCACCCCGCTGGCGCGGCTGGCCGTTGACATCGAGCGAGATCTCGCCGCGCAGCAGCTCGCCGGTGCGCGCCTTCGGCACGATCGGGCCGATCGGCGCCGACTGCTCGAAGGCCTTGCCGATGCTCCATGGCCGGCCCTGCTTCTTCATCTCGCCCTGCAGGTCGCGTCGGGTCATGTCCAGCCCGACCGCGTAGCCGAAGATGCACCCCGGCGCGTCGGCGGCGGCGACCTCGCCCGGATCGCGACCGATCGCGACGACGAGCTCGACCTCGTGGTGCAGGTTGTGGGTCAGCGACGGATAGGCCATCTCGCCGACCGCGCCTTCGGCCACGGGCACCACGACGTCCGCCGGCTTGAGGAAGAAGAACGGTGCTTCGCGGCCGCTGTGCCCCATCTCCTGGGCGTGCTCGGCGTAGTTGCGGCCGACGCAGTAGATGCGGTGGACCGGGAAGTCACCCCCGCCGGCGACCGGCAGCACGGTCGGGACCGGGGCATCGAAGACAAGGCTCATGCGGGATCTCCTGCGAACCCGGTCGATGATGCCATGCCACTACACTGCCGCCATGCCCGTCCCCCGCCGCATCCGCCACTGCCGCGTCTGCGGCCAGCCGGCGAGCTACCGGGTGCCCGAGGACGACAACCGCGAGCGGGCGATCTGCACCGCCTGCGGCGAGATCCACTACGAGAACCCGCTGAACGTCGTCGGCACGGTGCCGGTCTGGGAGCAGCGCGTGCTGCTGTGCCGCCGCAACATCGAACCGCGTCGCGGCCTCTGGACGCTGCCGGCAGGCTTTCACGAGCTCGGCGAGACGACCGAGGAAGGCGCGCGTCGGGAGACCGACGAGGAAGCCGGCGCGCGGGTCGAGATGCAGGGGCTGTTCACCGTGCTCAACGTCGTGCGCGTCGGCCAGTTGCACCTGTTCTACCGCGCGCGGCTGCTCGACACCGACTTCGCACCCGGCCCGGAGACGATCGAAGCCCAGCTCTTCGCCGAGCACGAGGTGCCCTGGGACCAGATCGCGTTCCGCACCGTGCGCGAGACCTTGCAGCACTACTTCGCCGACCGCGCGCGCGGCCGGTTCGAGCTGCACGTCGGCGACATTGCCTGAAGCGCGTCCGGACCTGCGAATGGTTCTCGTTCGCCGACCCGTGGCGCGGCGCAGGGCGAAATGGCCACCCGCCGACCTCCGGCATGTCGGCGCCGATCGCGTCCGGCGCGTTTTCTGGCCACACTCTCGGCATTCGCAACCCCAAGGAGCAGTTCCCATGACGACCCGCCGCCAGTTCATCCAGATCGTTCCCGTCGCCGGTGCCGCGCTGCTGGCCAGCCAGGCCGCGTACGCCGCGATGGTCGACGAGAACGACCCGCAGGCGAAGGCGCTCGGCTACGTCGCCGATGCCAAGCGCGCGGACAAGGCCAAGTTCAAGCAGTACGCCCCGGGCCAGCTGTGCACCAACTGCGCGCTGTGGCAGGGCAAGCCGACCGACGCCGCCGCCGGCTGTGCGCTGTTCCCGGGCAAGCAGGTCGCCGGCCCGGGCTGGTGCAGCGCCTACGCGAAGAAGGCCTGACCACCTGGACGCGACGGGGGCTCAGCCGGTGCTGGGTTTCCAGTCGCGGTCCTTGATCTCGACCATCAGGACCCGCGAGTTGCGGCCGCCGATGTTCTCGGCCTCATG